>JBFHFG010000174.1:0-6454 GCA_041583815.1 Halovulum sp. | reverse complement strand
GGAACGGCTGGCCTTTACCCCACAGCGCTTGGGCAAGCTTCGGTTGCTGCGTGACCATTTCGCGACCGTGCCGGACCCGGATCGCGGTGTCGCGCTGGCCGCCCTGACCGGCGATCTGGACATACGCGGTGTGAAACCTGCCATGCTGCGCGCGCTTGTGGCCGAGCGGATGGACGAGGAACTGTTCGCGCTCAGCTACGACTATGTCGGCGATCTGGCTGAAACCATCGCCCTGATCTGGGAGCCGCAGGGCGCGCTGACCGATCCGGCACTGTCCCAGACCGTGGACCGTTTGAACGCCGCCGGGCGACAGGGGGCGCCAGTGGTGATGCGGGAACTGCTGGACAGCCTGGACACGCCGATGCGCTATGCGCTGCTGAAACTGGCGACCGGCGGCTTGCGCGTCGGCGTCAGCGCGCGGCTGGCCAAGCAGGCGCTGGCCGAGTTTGGACAGGTCGATGTTACCGAGATCGAGGAACTCTGGCACGGGCTGAAGCCGCCCTACACGGATCTGTTCGCCTGGCTCGAGGGGCGCGCCGACAAGCCGGTGCAGGCCGCGCTGGCGCCGTTCCGCCCGGTGATGCTTGCCACCCCGCTGGACGAGAACGAACTGCAGGCGTTGAATCCGGCGGACTTCGCTGCGGAGTGGAAATGGGATGGCATTCGCGTGCAGGCCACCGGAGATGGGGGGGAACGGCGGCTTTATTCGCGCACCGGCGACGATATCTCCGGGGCGTTTCCTGATGTGCTGGCGCATCTGGATTTCGAAGGCACGATCGACGGCGAGCTTCTGGTCCGCAGCGCCGATGGTGGCACGGCGGCGTTCGGCGATTTGCAGCAGCGGCTGAACCGCAAGACCGTCAGCAAGGCGATGCTATCAAAGCACCCGGCTTTCGTTCGCGCCTACGACCTGCTTCAGGCGGGCGACGAGAACCTGCGCCCGATGTCCTTCGCCACGCGACGCGCGCGGCTTGAGACCTTCGTCGAGGGTCTCAACCCCGAACGGTTCGACCTGTCTCCCCTGGTAGACTTCGACGACTGGGAGACGCTGGCCCGGCTGCGCGCCGAGCCGCCGCATCCGGTGATCGAGGGGCTGATGCTGAAACGGCGCGACAGCGTCTATGTGCCGGGCCGCCCCAAGGGACCGTGGTTCAAATGGAAGCGCGATCCGTTCCTGATCGACGCCGTGCTGATGTACGCCCAGCGCGGCCATGGCAAGCGGTCGAGCTTCTATTCCGATTATACATTCGGGGTGTGGACCGAGGACGAGACGCTGGTGCCCGTCGGCAAGGCCTATTTCGGTTTCACCGACGCGGAGCTGAAGCGCATCGACAAGTTCGTGCGGGACAACACGACCGAGCGTTTCGGCCCGGTGCGTTCCGTCCGTGCCGAGCCGGAGTTCGGCCTGGTACTCGAAGTGGCGTTCGAGGGGTTGAACCGCTCCACCCGGCACAAGTCCGGTGTGGCGATGCGTTTTCCCCGCGTGCATCGCCTGCGCTGGGACAAACCGCCAGCCGAGGCGGACAGGCTGGCGGTCCTGCAAGCGATGTTGCCTGCCTAGCGTTTTCCGCGCGACTACGGGGTGATCAGGGCATCAGGCATAGACCGTCTCGCGTTTCAGCGCTGACAGGAAGCGCTTCGACCACCAACGCACATCCTGCGTCTCGACCACGTCCATCAGCCGCTCCCACCGGCGCTTGCGTTCTGCGAGCGGCATGTTCAGCGCCTGCGCCATCGCTTGAGCGACTTCCCAGGCGTCGTGCGGGTTGATGATCAGCGCCTCGCCCATCTGCTCGGCGGCGCCCGCGAACCGCGAAAGGATCAGCACGCCCGGATCCTCAGGGTCCTGTGCCGCGACATATTCCTTCGCAACCAGGTTCATGCCGTCGGCCAGCGGCGTGACCAGCCCGATTTGCGCCTGCCGGTACAGGCCGGCCAAGGTGTCGCGGGGCAGGGGGCGGTGAATGTAGCGGATCGGGGTCCAGTTGATCGTGGCGAACTGTCCGTTGATGCGACCGGCCAGGTGCTCGGTCTCTTCGCGGATCAACTGGTAGGCGCTGATATCCTCGCGCGTGGGCGGGGCGATCTGCAGGAACGAGATCCTCTCGTGCAGGTCCTCGTGCCGCTCCAGCAGGGTCTGGAAGGCGCGGAACCGCTGCGGGATCCCCTTGGAATAATCCAGCCGATCGACGCCGATCATCAGGTCGGCCCCGGTTAGCGAGCGCAGCCGGTCCTCGGGCGCCGCGTTGCGCGCCGCTTCGGCGAAGTCGGCCGCGTCGATGCCGATCGGGCAACTGGCGATCCGCATCGGCCGGCCATTGACCTTCAGCCGCCCCTTGCCGAAATCCTCCAGGCTGCCCAGTTGCCAGGCGCAATCCAGGAAGCTGAGCACGTCGCGGTCCGCCTGCATCCCGACAAGGTCGAAACGGGACAGCCAATCGATCACCTCGGCGCCGTTCGAGAGCGCCGACAGGTTGTGTACGTCCGGGAAGGGGATGTGCAGGAACAGGCCGACGGGAACCTCGACCCCCAGCCTGCGCAGCTCCTGCGCCAGTGGAAGCAGGTGGAAATCCTGCACCCACACGCGATCGTCAGGTCGAAGGCGCGTAGCCAGTTGTTGCGCAACCTTCCTGTTCACCGACCGATAGATTTCCAGATGATCCGGGCGGATCTCGCACAGGTCGGCGCGACCGTGGAAGATCGGCCAAAGCTCCGAGTTCGCGTAGCCACAATAATAGCCGTCGTATTCCGCTGGGGTCAGGTCGAAGGCGGCGCGCTCAAACGGGGCGCCGGGCAGGTCGGTCAGGCTATCCGAAGGCGTCTCGGTCACTTCGCCCCGGTATCCGACCCACAGTCCGCCCGAATCCCTCAGCGCGGATTCCAAGGCGACGACCAGTCCGCCGGACGGGTTCGCCCCCAATGGCAGACGATTGGACACACAAACCAGTCTCGACATGACATTCGCCCCCAGGTCACATGGCGCGCTCCAGCCAACGAAGCAGCGCTGCCGGGTCCGGCAGCCTGTGTCTGGCGACGCTGGACCCCTGTCCGATCTTGATGCCGACCCCGCCCAGATCCTGGGCCACGGTCATCGCGGCCTCATCGGTGGTGTCGTCTCCAATATAAACAGGGTCTCGCCCCATGAAAGGACGGGCCTGCATCAACGCGCGGACGGCGCTGCCCTTGTCGGTCGTTCCGGACCGAAGCTCCCAGGCCATCTTGGCCTGCTGCAATGCAAAGTCGGGATGACTGTCCGCGAGTTCGCCCATGAAACGCTCTACCTCGGGCCCGAGTTCCGGTGCGGCGCGAAAATGCAGCACGACGCTGTGGGCCTTGAGCTCTGCCAGCAGCGCGGGCCTTGCTTCGGCGAATTCACGCACGGCTGACGTCATCTCATCCAGCCCGTCGAACGCGCCCAGCGGCTGCGGGGGTTGGCCCGGCGCCGCCCGCTCCGCCCCGTGGCTGCCGATGATGGTACCGGGGAAGTCGGGCAGGTACCGCCTGATGTCGTCGACAGCCCGCCCCGACACCAACGCCACCGCGCCTGACAGCCGCAGGTGCAGCGTGTCGAGCAGGGCCGGAAGACTGGCCGGGACGGTTATGGCGTCGGGGCGCGGCGCGATCTCGACCAGTGTACCGTCGAAATCCAGCAGCAGGGCTTCGGCTTCGGGGCGCAGGTCCGGCAGGTTCATGGCTCAGAACGCGCGGAAGGTCAGCGTCGTCAGTGAACGGTCGATGTCCGGGATCGTCAGCACGTTGTCGTTGATGTACTTGCCGATATCGATCCCGTCCTCGATGTACAGCTTCATCAGCAGGTCGTACTCGCCCGAGGTAGAATACAGCTCTGACGCTATCTCTTTCTCGTAGAGCGCGTCGGCAACGTCATAGGTGCGGCCGGGCTTGCAGCGCAGCTGGACGAATACGCAGTGCATGGGAACTCCTTGCGGTCAGGTTTCGCCGCGAAGGTAGCCCGCGCCAGCCCCACTTCCAAGCCTGTGACGGAAAGTCCCCGCCTTCCACTTTCTCCAAGTATCCCCGCCGGAGGCCCCCCTGCAGGCCGGGGCGGGCGTCGGCCCTCAGGTCACTGCCGCCCGGGCGTGGAATTCGGGCCTGTCCCAGGCGCGGCTGTCCAGGATCTCTGCCAGGATCGCCACGGCGTGCCGGACTTCATCCGCCGACAGGTACAAGGGTGTCAGCCCGAAGCGCAGCAGGTCCGGGGCGCGGAAATCCCCGATCACCCCGCGCGAGATCAGGGCCTGCATGACCGCGTACCCCTGTGGATGCGCAAAGGACACCTGGCTACCGCGCTGCTCGGCATTGCGGGGCGAGGCGAGCAAAAGCTCGGGGCATCGCGTCTCGACCTCGGCGATCAGCAGGTCGCCAAGGTCCTGGCTGGTGCGGCGGATCGCCTCCAGCGACACGCCCTCCCAAACGTCGAGTGCGGCGTCAAGCGCTGCCAGCGCGATCACCGGCGGCGTGCCGACACGCATGCGGCCGCGGCCTGGGGCAGGGCGATAGGACGGCTCGAACGCGAAGGGGGCGGCATGGCCCATCCAGCCTGACAGGGCCGGTACGGCGCGGTCCGCCAATCGGGGCGCGACGTGGATGAACGCGGGCGCGCCCGGCCCGCCGTTCAGGTACTTGTAAGTGCACCCGACGGCGAAATCAGCGTCGCATCCCGCGACGTCTACCGGCAGTGCGCCGGCAGAGTGCGCCAGGTCCCAGATCGTCAGCGCGCCGACTTCGTGCGCCTGGCGGGTCAGCGCCTTCATGTCGTGCAGCCGCCCGGTGCGGTAATCCACCTGCGTCAGCATCAGGACCGCGACGTTGTCGTCGATGGCACCTGCCACCGCCTCGGGCGCGACGACGCGCAGTTCGTGGCCGCGCCTCAGGCTGCGCAGCAGGCCCTCGGCCATGTAAAGGTCGGTCGGGAAATTGCCGCTGTCCGACAGCACGACCTTGCGCTCGGGGCGTAGGTCCAGCGCGGCGGCCAGCGCCTGGTAGACCTTGATCGACAACGTATCGCCCACGGTGACACTACCCGGCTGTGCGCCGATCAGCGGCGCGATCCGGTCTCCCAGCCGCTCCGGCAGCGTGAACCATTCGGCGCTGTTCCAGCCCCGGATCAACTGCGCGCCCCATTCGTCGGTCATCACCCGCGCCACGCGATCTGCTGCGTGGCGGGGCAGGGGGCCAAGCGAGTTGCCGTCGAGATAGATTATCCCTTCGGGCAGGTCGAACAGGCGGCGGGTGGCGGTGAAATCGGTCATGGCACCGATCTAACCGGCTTGGCGATCGGTTGGAAGGGGCGCAAGCTCGGCCCGCTCCGTCTACCGTAACGTCCTGTTAACCATGCCGCGATCAGGGTGAGGCACGGAAAAGCGGAGGGATTCGATGCCGATACTTCTGTTGATCGCAATGGTGCTGGCCGGGTGTTCTTCGCCCGCCCTGCGCTACAACGGGGTCGAACCACAGGTGACCCGCATCGGTGCTTATGTCTTCGACGTCTACGCGCTGGGCGACGAGGCGCAGGTGATCCGCACCAACATGGTGGCCCTGCCCGACAAGGCCGAGGTCATGGCCGCCGCCAGCCTGGCGGCCGAGCAGGCTACTGGCTGCCGCGCGCGCAAGAACGGGGTCAGCGGCGATGCGGCGCTGGTCGATGTGCAGCTGGTCTGCCCCAAGGACGGTTAGCGGGCGGTCGCGTTCGCAGGGCTGCGCGCCGGCTCGTCTGTCGCGCGCAGTTCGGTCAATTCGTAATCCCAGATCGGGATGCCGTGCAGGTCGGGCACGTTGCGGAAGCTGAATACCGCGCTGAACGCGCGCACCTGGCCCGCGGGCACGTCGACGCGGGCGATGCCATCATCCTGCGCGATCACTTCGCAATCGGTGAACGCGCTGTCGGCGGCGGGGCAATCGTGCAGCGTGGCCAGCAGGCGGAACTCGCGCAGACGGAACGTCTCGGACAGGTTCGCGGCGCGGCCGCTGACCCTGACGAAACGCTCGTCCTGCTCGACCGCCAGCTCGGTCAGTTCCAGTTGCTCCAACGCCATTTCGGGCGGACCATCGGGGGTGCGTAACATCGCGTCCCAGATGACGTAGGCCAGAAGTGCGGCCATCACCCCGGCGAACATCAGCGCCACCGGGCGCAGTTGACGGTCGGTGATTGCGGCGATCAGCGCCCCGGCGAGGGCGGCAAAGAATATTGCGATATGCATATGTTTCCCGCCTGTTGCGTCCCGTATCAGATAGGCAGGTTTTCTGAAAATTGCACCTGCGTCGAGGTCGCGGGGCCCCGCGCCGCTGCCCGGTCCGATTCTGCGCGGGTGATTTATTGTCTTTTCAACCGGAGTATCAGCAACAATGCGACGAGGTCGCGCAATAATAGTTCGTCACCGGTCGGAAAACGGCCGCCGCAAGCGCCATTGTTTCCGATAATGGGGGCAATCAGGGC
>JBFHFG010000173.1:0-6464 GCA_041583815.1 Halovulum sp. | reverse complement strand
GGAGCAGGAAGCGGCGGTTGCGCAGGCTCGCGAAGAAGCCCTGGCGCAAACCCGGCAGGATTTACAGACGGAGACAACGCTCCGAGCGAAAGAGCGGGCCGCCCGGCAACGCCTGTTCGAACTGAATGGCGAGACCTTCCAACGCCACCTCCGACTGAAGCGCCTCGCGCGCAGCCGCAGCGATCTGCTCGACATGGCCCAGAACACCGTGTCGATTTCGCAGGTGGCGCACCGGTGGGGATTTGCCAGCGCCTCGCATGTCAGCCGGGCGTTCCGGGACGCATTCGGCATCTCGCCTCGCGATCTGCGCGAGACCAATCAGGCGGCCACCCTACCCTACGCTTTCCGCGGGCACCCCGGCGCCGCGCAGGCTGCACCCCCGCAGGGGGCGCGACCCACGCCTGCCGCTCCTGCCACGCTGTCCGCACAGGGACTGCCAGAACCCGTTGCCCCCGCCGATACCGCCGCGGCTTACGTTCTGCCGGTTCGCGCGGACACCGTACATTGGGGCCTTATCGGGCGAACGGTCACGCCTGCACTCTACGTGCTTCCCGGATCTGTCGTGCGGGTCGAGACCCTTACACAGCACGGCGGGGACGACTATGCCCGTTTCATCGCTGGCGATCCGGGAGCAGAAAGCGTCTTCCGCTGGACACGTGATGCGAAATCGGTGGACCGGCGCGGCGCCGGCCCGATGGACGCCTCCATCTTCGGGCGCGGCGCAGGCGAAAGCTTCGGCGTTCACATCTGCACCGGACCGATCCACGTAAACGGGGCCGAGCCGGGCGACGTCTTGGAAGTGGAGATTCTCGAGATTGCTCCCCGCCCCTCGGCCAAACCCCTCTATCGCGGCAAGGCCTTCGGATCGAACGCCTCGGCGTGGTGGGGCTATCAGTACTCCGATCCATTGCATGGCACGAAACGGCACGAAACGGTGACGGTCTTCGAGGTCGATCTTGCGCGACCGGACGAAGCGCACGCGCTCTACCAGTATGACTGGACACCTCAGACCGACCCGTCCGGCATTGCGCATGAAACGATGGACTACCCCGGCATTCCGGTCGACCACCGCACTGTCACGCATCGCCGAGCCCTCGAAGGTGTTACCGTCACCGCGCTACCGCATTTCGGCTTCGTCGGCGTCGCCCCGCGCGAAGCCGAAATCGTCGATTCCATTCCGCCCGGCTATTTCGGCGGGAACGTGGACAACTGGCGCGCCGGACCGGGGGCAAAGCTCTATCTTCCCGTGGCCGTCGAAGGCGCGCTTCTGTCCATCGGCGACGGTCATTTCAGCCAGGGCGACGGAGAGATCAACGGAACCGGTCTGGAAATGTCGCTGACGGGTACCATTCGCTTCCACCCGCACAAGGCAGGAACCCGGTCACCTGCACAGGTGCGCGGCCTGGCAACGCCCCTGATCGAAACGCCTCGGGAATGGGTGATCCAGAGCTTCAGTTTCGAGAACCACCTGCGCGATCTGGGTCGCAACGCGCAAACCGACGTCTACACCCGGTCGTCGGTCGACCGCGCCTTGCGCAACGCTTTTCGGCAAGCCCGGCGCTTCCTGATGGATACCTACCTGCTTTCCGAAGACGATAGCCACGCCTTGTTTTCAGTCGCTGCCGATTTTGGCGTCACGCAAGTCGCGGACGGCAATTTCGGCGTGCACGCGATCATTCGAAAGGCATTGTTTGAGAGGGTGCCGTTCGAGTCGTGATCATCTGGCGGCCGCCAACCTGCCCCCCCCGACCGGATTGCGCCCCTTCACGTATTCGAGCAAGCAGAATGCGAAGCACAGAGCACGCACAAGACTTGGGATTATCAGGATCCGCTACTGTCGGCGCTGGAAGCCACGGGTTGAACCTGATCTTACCGAGAGCGGACACACGCTTTTTTCCAGTTCCTTGTTGAAGGCGACGCGTCGTCAGTCGCCGGGCCGCTTTCCTCCAAGCGCATCGCGCAGCACCTTGGCGTCGCTCGCCAGCGCTTCGTACCGGTCCTTCCCGATCACCTCGGCACCGAAATCGTCAATCGAGGCCCAGACCTTGTCTATCTCGGTCAACAGCGTGCGCCCCTCGTCGGACAGACACAACAAGTTACCGCGCGAGTCGTCCGGGTCCGGCCTTCGCGTGATGTAACCTCCCGTGATCATCCGCGAGGTCATGGTGCTCATGCTTGCCTGGGTAATTCCGAAAGCCCGTGCAAGGTGGGCCTGCGAAACCTCTCCCATCCGGTCGAGCGCCTCGATGACGCGCGCCTGACGGGGGCCGATGCCAAGGGGCTTCAACCTGCGGGTCAGCTCTTCTTCCACCAAAGAGGCCGAATGCAGGAGGAGGTGAAAAGAGTATCGACGAGAGTTCATACTGATTTACGTAATATGCTAAGTAATTCGCGCAACCTTCAACAGGAGCGACCCGACGTGAAATCTTCTCACCGCCTCCCCTTCGCCGTGCTTGTTTCGCTGGGTATCACACCCGCCGCGGCACATGACAGCCCGCTGCACCAGGTCGAGGCGTTCTTTGCCGATGCAACGATCGTCTCTGCGCCGGAAATCGTCGACTGCACCCTGTCGGGCGGAACGAAAACCTCCTGTTTCTCTATAACCGTCAAGCCGGACCCCAAGGCGTATACGCCCGGCCCGTGGTGTCCGACACATATCACTGATGATGCCGAAAAGGGCGGAATCTGGTTTGTCGAGGGCGGGACCGCTGACGTGGATGGGGAGTTCATTACCCAACTGGCAGAGCTTTACGGCGATACGGAATGGCAACTCTACGACGAAGCGACCGGTAAAGTTCGGTTTACCGGAACGCTGGAGGCCTGCGAGGCGGCGGCGCGGCCGGATGTGGACCCGGAATACAACAACTACTGCGTCCAATGCCTGCCCGAGTATCTGCCCGAGGATGCCGCGGTGACCTACGTGATCCCGCTGGAACCAGTGACGGCGGATGCGCCGACCCCCACCAACCAATCCGGCGCCGGGCTTGCGTGGAACGGCGTGCGACTGGACGGCCCCGCCCCCGTAGAGGACATCCTGAGCGCCCATACCATCGCCCCGTTCGACGATTGCGGCGGGCATGTGAACACCCATGTCGGCTATCACTACCATGCCGTGACCGATTGCCTTGATGACAGCCCAACCACAACTGTGGAGGCTGCAGAGCAAGACGTTCAGATCGGCATCGCGATGGATGGCATTCCGATCATGGCGCACCGGGCCGACCTGGTCGGGCAGTTGGACGCGTGCAACGGTATGACAGTCGATGGCGCGGGCTATCGCTATTACGCGGGCGAGGCAGGATCGAACGCTATCCTTGGGTGCCACGTGGCGGAAGTCGGCTGCACCATCGAAGGCGAAGGCGCGACCTGCGACGCCTCCGCCCTTCGCGGCCCGCCTCCTGGCGGCGCGCGTCCCGGTGGCAGGCCCCAACCGAACGAATAAGGCATTGCGAACCCCCGGCGCAGGACGCGCCGGGGGCTTTCTTATCTGACGCAGCGCACAAGATTGTCGGACCGGTTATAATCGCAGGCATTGACCGAACAGGTGGTGTCCTCGGTCATCCCCTGCCCGACAATCGTCTTGATCGACGAACGCTGCGCCCCGCCCCCGTGCCAGTCGGTGTATTCGGTCTGCTCGCCCGCCTTGCTGAGGGCTTTTCCGAAGGCAATGACGTTGGCGTAGTTCTTCCAGTCGCCGAAGGTCGTGCTGCTCCAGAAATCCAGCGTTTCGGAACCCTCGGTTATCGTGAAATAGGTTTCGTCGATCGCCGGGAAGCCGGTGCGTCGGTAGTCGACGATGCTTTGCAACTCTTTGGAGTTGGGCAGGCGCCAGTCGTCGTAGCCACCCAGATCAAGCGCTTCGCAATAGGCCAGCGCCTCGGCCTATTCGCGGCGCTGGCCGTCGTCGGACTGTTGCCACATCAAGCCCGTAGCGTCATCGGTGACTATGCCATTGCCATTGTCGACGAAGGCATTCACGCCATAGACGCCCTCATCCGCGCTGAGGCAACGGACGTAATTTCCGGGCGCCTTGCTGGCAAGCCCGCTGGTGGCCGCCGCGCCGGTATAGAAATCAAGCCCGGTACCGTATGCCTTAATGTGACCGTCGGCGAAGTTGAAGCCGAACGCGCCCTGATTCCGGCCATTCTGCACCGGTCCCTTTACGTAGAGCGTGGAACTCCAGTACTGGCCGGCGAAGATCATCCTACCGTCCGGGTAATAAAAGTCGAACACGCTTGTATCGATATAGGGGGTCGGCTCGCCCTCTTCCGGGGTCAGCAGTTCACCGCGGTTATCGGCAAGAGAATAAAGTTCCTTGATCGAAGGCACACGCCAGTCGGTTCGGCCCCCCAGTTCCAGTGCTTCGCAATAGGCAATGGCGTCGGTGTACTGCAGGCGTTCGTTCTGCGGAGACTTTTGCCACAGCAGGCCCGTGTTGTCGTCCAGCACAGTGCCATCGCCGTTGTCGGTATAGGATACGGCAATCCCTGCATACTGGGCGTCCTGGCCATAGAGCGGTTCTCCCTCTGCGGGGCAGTCGATAGAATTCCCGACCAGGTCGAAGCACCGGTCCTGCATGGTGTCCACAATCTTGTAGCTTACATCCTGAGCGGCTGTGGTCTCCGCGAGGAATGAAAGGGCGACAACAAGCGAGGCGGCTTGGATTGCGTGCATGGGATCTTCTCTCTGGCTGGCTGATGGGGCCGACAAGTGCGGCCCCTGCCGGGTCATTCGGCCGTGCGGTAGGCCCAGGTCTGCGATGCGGAAGCATCGGGCGAACATGCGGCAAGCGTCAGTTCCTTGATCTGGTTCTCCTGGCTGCGGCCAAAGCGGGTGTCATCGCCCAGCGTCAGACAGAGGTGGGAAGCCGAAACCGGAGAGATCTGTCCTTCTGCAGAGAAGGAGAAGCTTTGCGCCTCAGAACCATCACAGGCCGCCAGTTCCAACGCTGCCCCCGCTTCCAGCGACGCCGCCTGCATGCAGACGTCGAAGTCGGGCATGTAGAAGGTGCCATCGTCAAACTGCTCGGAATCGAAAGCCTGATCGACAAAGATCTCACCCGAAGGGCTGTAGCAGGTATGCCCCTGCAGCCCGTTGTCGGGATTGGCCTGGGGGCCCTGGCCGCCGGAAATGTCGATACAGTAGCCGTTCTGGATATTGTCCAGCTTGTCGGTCGCGTAGACCTCGACGTTTTCGGCCAGGGTTGCACCGGCATTCAGGACCACGACGATGAGGGCCGCAGAAAGCGTTCTGGCTTCCATTTGGCAAATTCCTTCTGAAGGAGTGGTTTCTTGGGGGGCTCAGTTGACCGTGAAACGGCAGAGCACAGTGTTGCTTTGCTCTAGATCGGGGCCCCAGATGAACTGGGCCTCCGGGGCCCATTCGACCTCGCCATAGCCGAATTTCGGATCGACATCGGCAGCCGTATAGACACTTGCACTGGGCCAGTCGGAAGCATCAAAATTGACCGTATCCCAGCCATCGGGTTCGTCCTGCACCTCGAAAGCACAGGCGCCCTCACCTGCCACGGGACTGCTCTCGGTTTCGCAAGACTTGTCGAGCGGTGCGGTATGGATGACCTCGCATAGCCAATCGTCATTGCTGGCGACCACCGTTCGACCGGTATGGTCGCGGATCTGAAGGATCACCCCACCGTCACCCATCTGTTGACGCCGCGTGCCGATGTACTCCAGCCCGGTGTCGTTTTCCTTGAAGTCCTTGGCCACCAAGCCAAGGACGAAGCGGCGTTCGGCCTCGAAGGAGAAACTTTCCTTGTTGAAGGACCGCTCGATCGTAATCGGCACGCTATCGACCATGACGGTCGTGCCATCGACGCGCAGCTCGAACCAATTGTCCGCCCAGACATCGGCTGAAAACATCTCTGCTTGTGCAGAGGACGCGGCAATGACCGCCAGACAGGTTGCGCCTAAACAAGCTCGCATGATGATCTCCCCACTATTAGCATGCTAATCATATCTACGGGAGAACGCCATTGCTCCGTTGCCTGATCCAGGAAAAACCTCTTTGATGCGTCTCCGCAAGCCATATGCGGCCGTACGTCGAGCAATCGTCACAGCATGCGATACAGGCCAGGAAGATTGGCCGGGGGTTGCTGTCTTTCTAGTGCCCGTCACTCCCGTCTTGCATCTCAAGATTCGTTATAACATAACATTGTTATGTTATACAATATCAGAATCATCCACTCTCAGGAGGCTTGATGAAAAAACGCGGCATGAAGCGCCACGCGGACATCCCCAAGGTACTCAATGAAACGTGGCCGAAATTGCGCCGCCCACAGTCAATCGAGCCCTGCTCGCTCTGACGAGCACTGGTGCCGCAGACAAGCTCAAGGCCACCAATCCCCCTCCTTCGGTTGCGGAACGCCCGCGCCGCCTGACCTGAGCCCAGGCTCATAGGAACAAACCATCCCGGCGCGAGCCGCATCGCGAATAGAGAAGTCATGC
>JBFHFG010000172.1:0-6465 GCA_041583815.1 Halovulum sp. | reverse complement strand
TGTCTGTCTCGACATCCAGGTAGATATTGTCGTCCAGGTATGCCCCGGCGCGGACACCGACATCGCCCTCGTCGTCGGTGGTGAAATCAAGGTTTGCCAGCCCCGCGCCCGAGCGGAAGCTGTCGATCAGCCCGCCGCCACCGCCCGCCAGCGTCGCCGCGGCCGAGGCCAGCTGCGCCACCTGGAACGGCGACAGTTCCGACAGGTTCCTGTTGAAGATCAGCAGCGCCAAAACCTCGTCCTGCGGCAGGTCCGGCGACGAGGTAAAGCTGATCTCGGGGTCGGTCGCCTGGCCCGTGATCTCGATCCGGACAAGGGTGCCGTCGGTGGCTTCGGTCTCGGCCACCAGGCGGATCCGCGGATCAAGGCTGCCGACCATCGTGACCGACCCTTCGTCGAAATCAAACCGCTGTCCAAGAATGCCCAGCCGCCCGCGGATCAGTTCGATCCCGCCAATAGGCTGGATGTCGGACAACGTACCACGCAATCGGATCCGGCCACCCATCTCTGCGTCCAGCCCGCGACCACGGATGAAAAGCTCGTTCGGACTACGGATCAGCAGGTCCACGCCCAAGGGCAGGCCATCGTCCTCGGCATCGTCGCCGGTGCCATTGGCCAGCCCGGCGCGACGCAAGGTCAGCACCACATCCTGCGGCGGATTGCGATGTTCGACATCCAGCAACACGCCGCCCGAAATGCCGAAACTGCTGGGAATGGCAATCTCGGTCCGGTCCAGCACGACTTCACCGCTCAGCACGCCATTGCCCAGGATCGGTCCCTGCAAGGCCAGGTCGGCACTCAGCTCGGTCGTCAGGATCCGCCCGTCGGTATAACGCCCGTCGCGGATCTGCAGCGTCAGGTCGGCCGGCAGCGAAGGGTCGCTCACGCCCACGCTACCCGCCAGCACCAGCGTGCCGCCACTGCCCAACCGCCCCGAGGCATTGTCGATCACGACGCGGTCGCCCTGGAACCGTGCCGACATGCCGATGGCTTCGAGTTGCAGGTTCAGCGCTCGCATCACCAGACTGCCGTCCGACAGCCGGGCACTGCCGGTCAGCGACGGCGCAGACAGGCTGCCTCCGACGGACAGATCCACGGTCATCAAACCGTTCACCTGAATGCCCGAGCGCGCCAACGCGATATTTGCCGCAGTCAGTGGCACCTCGCCATCCAGCGTCACGTTCAGCGAACCGCCATCCAGCGGAACGGTGCCTGCAGCGCGGGCCTGTATCCCGCGCGGCCCCGCGACCGATGCCCGTTCGACCTTCAGAAGCATACCGGCATATTGCCCCGCAAGGTCCAACGACAGCGGCCCGATGGCGTTATCGCGCAGCGGCGTTGCCGACAGACCCGTACCACTCAGATCGAAGCGCGCTGCCGGATCCTGCGGCGCCCCGGTTGCCACGACGGTTCCGGTCACATCGCCGGTCAGCCCCTGACCCCGGACGATGCCGTTCGCAAGCGTCAGCGACAACCGCTCAATCGTCGCCGTCAGGTCCATCGTCGCGGACGAGGGGTCAACAGGCACAACGCCCTGAAGGCCGACCCGCGCCTCGCTGCCCGCTTCGACTGCACCGGTAACGGTCACAAGGCCATCCGCCTCGCTGCCGCGAAGTTCGACCCGCGCGGCGGGAAGCCCCATCTCTGTTGCGGGCGCGGCGGACAGGTCTTCGACCACCACGTCGAAGTCCGGACTCGGCTGCATCAGCGTACCGGTGACGGAAACCTGCCCGGTAACAGCCCCGCGCAACGCCAGCTCCGGCGCAACGGCGTCTGCAAGGTCCAGCGACAGACGGCGCACATCCAGCAGCGCATCCAGCCCCGTCGCCTGAGGGTCCAGCGGAACAGTCCCCGACAGATCAAAGTCCAGCTTGTCGCCCGCTTGTGCAGAGGCATCCAGGGTCGCCACCCGGTCGGCCACCCGCCCCTCGGCGCGAAGATCCAGCGGCGGCACCCCGACCTGCGCCACAGGGTCGGCACCGACCCCGCGTGCCGTCAGGGAAAATTCGGCATCCGGGTTTTCCGGCGTCCCGGTTATCCGCGCCTGCCCGGTGATCGTGCCGGTCGCGCCCAGATCAGGCAGCACGGCATTGGCGACGTCCAGTGGCAGCGCCGACAGCGCAACTTCCAGATCAAGGGTCTGGCCGACGCTTCCGGCCAGTTCGACCCGACCGTCGCCGACTGCCAGCGCCAAAGGGGTCAACTGCACGGTTTCGTTCAGCAGAGTGACAGTCGCCGGTTCGACAAGCGCAGCTTGCAGGGCCCCACGCTCCAGCCGCAGCCGGTCCATGTGCAGGGCCATGCCGGGGCGCAAGTTCTCAAGCCCGCCTGCCAGCGCGGCGCGGGTTCCGTCCTGCATTTCAGCATCGGCAGTCAGCGACATGCGGTCGCCCTCCACCTCGGAAGTCAGCGCAAGGTCGTTGACCACGAAGCCCGACACCTCGGTTCTCGAGGCCTGCAGCGTACCGGTGGCCAGTGGCACGCCCAGCACATCGGTCACCACCATGTCCACGTCGGCATTACCGACGCGGGCGCCCGCCACCTCGATCCCGTCCAGGGCACCGTCGATGGCCACGCGTTGCGTACCCCGATCCCGCGACAGCACCAGCGTGGCATCGACCGCGCCCTGCGCCTCGATCAGCGCCAGCGACGTCAGTTCGGATATGTCCGGTGAGCGCACCTGTGCCGTCCCCGCGATCAGGCCGTCCGCACCCCGTGCCGCGATCAGGCGCACGCGGGTCGAACCGGCGTCGATGCGGAAGTTTCGGACCTGCTGCACCCCGTCACGCAACTGGAAGCTGCCCTCAAGCGCCACGGGCATTTCGCCGACCTGCGCGCCACCCCGCAGGGTTCCGGCCAGCCTTTCGATATTGGCGCCAGTCGCAATCAGATCGAGCGTTGCGTCGGAAACCTCGCGGCCCTGCAACGTACCCTCCGGCATCAGGACATCAGCGGTCAGGGTCAAGCCAGAGACGCCGCCGGTGGCATTGACCTGCATCCGGACCGCGCCGCTGGCCTGGTCCGTGGCCAGCCCGATATCCCGGATCCGGGCATCGAAAGCAAAATCGGAGCCGATGGCCGCGTACAGCCCATCGGCGCGCAATGCCAGCTCGGGGTTGGACAGGCTGAAATCACGGGCGCGGATGCCTTCCTCGTTCCGGGCCAGTCCGCCCTGCAGCACCGTTTCGCCCGCCATCAGCGGGTCCAGCTGCGGCACGCCCAGTGCCAAGTCCCGCGCGGCGCCATCCACCTGCAATTCGAACGCACCGGTCAGCGGATTCACCCGCCCCTCGACCACCGCATTCAGCGCACCGCCAAGATTGCGGTCCGCCAATGCCGCGAAGTGAGCAAGGTCGGTTGCATTGATCCGCAGTCGGCCGTTGAACCCCTCGGATCCGGCATCGCCGTTCAACACAAGCGCGACGGTCCCGACCTGCACACTGGTATCTGTCAGCGTCACCGGCTGACCGGCGGTCCAATCGGCATCGACCCGCAGGTTCACCGCCCCGTCCAGGGCTCTGGCCAGGGCAGGGTCGTCGCCCGAGATCCCATCGACAGTGCCCTCGATCAACGCGGTGATGCGTCGGGCCTCGGGATCCGCGAGGTTCTGCGCCAGCCCCCCCATGGTCACACGGGCCGAGTCGATCTGCACATCGCCCGTGTCGACCCCGTCCACGCGCAGCACACCATCCCAGCGCGCCTGATCGCCATAGGTCAGGTCCAGCGTGCCGCCGCGAACAGTGGTCCCGCCCGGCAGTTCAAGCGGTACACCGGTGTCCGGGTTCAGCGCCGCGCTGAGACGCAGCTGCTGCGGAAAGCCGTCTACGGCAGTCACCATGCCGCCCCGCAACGTCAGCCCGCCGCTGTCCAGATCCAGCGTCTCGATCGCGAAACCGCCGCCGCGCAACTGCCGCCCCGCCGTGCTCAACGTCGCTTCGCCGGCGACGAAATCGTGCAGGCTGGCCGGAAGCAGCGACTGGAAACGCCCGGCAAGATCCGCCTGGAACCGGTACAGTCCCTCCTGCTGCAGAACCGCGATCTGCCCGTCGAACAGATCCTGGCCATCCGCCTTGAAATCGATCTCTACCGCCAGATCCTCGATCGTGCCGCTGGCATAGACCGAAGCATCCAGCGCCGGCCGGCCCTGTATATCCAGAAGGTTGGCGACGACACCGTTGGGCGGCTCGGACGCGACCAGGTTCACGTCGACGACGCCGCTGTCGCCCTCGACCGTGGCATCCAGCGAGAACCGGCCGCCGGGTCCGTCCAACCTGTCGATGGTCAGGCTGCTCTCAAGGTTTCCGTCCTCCAGCAGGACCGAGCCCTGAACCGACAGCTCGGCACTCATGCCGGCGACCTCTTCGCCCAGTTCCAGCGCACCGACGGACAGTTCGTCTATCCGGACCGAGACCGGAAGCTCCGGTATCGTCAATCCGCCGCTGGCCCCGGGATCGGGCAGGGCATCGGGTTCGGGCAGGGGCTTGCGGCGCAGTTCGATCCGCTCGGCAGCGATGGTGTTGACCTGTACGCGGCCGCGCAGCAACGCCGCCCTGCTCCAATCGACAAGCGAATCTTCGATCCGCAGCCAGACGCCGTCCTGATCCGAGATCGTGATCAGGTCGACCCGCGCCTCGGACGACAGCAGCCCGTTGACACCCGACAGCCGGATCTTGCGGCTTTCGGTCGACAACTGCCGTTCCAGCAGGTTGATGATGAACCCGTTGTCATCCTCGCCCGCGGGCGCATCTTGTGCCCCCGCCCAACTGGCGGTCAGCAACAGCAGCAACAGCGAAAAGACGATGCGTCCCATCAGAAAGCCTGCCCGATCCCGACATAGAAGGTGACGGAGGATTCGCCGTTGTCACGGCTCAACGGCGTTGCGACATCCAGGCGAAGCGGTCCCAGGCCCGTGTAGAAGCGCCCGCCGAGGCCGACGCCGACCTTCAGATCGTTGTGATCCGTGGGCACCGCATCCGCGCTGACCAGGCCCGCGTCCGCGAAGGCGACGACCCCATATCGGTCCTTGATACGCTGACGCAACTCCAGCGACGCTTCCACGGCGGACCGGCCGCCGACCGTGTCGCCGCCAACCTCTAGCCCGTTCGAGCGGAACCCGTATCCGCGCACCGACCCGCCGCCGCCGGTAAAGAACAGCTCGTCCGGCGGTAATTCCCGCAACGTTCCGCCCAGAATGGTGCCGTATTCGGCGCGGGCCGCCAGCACGGTGCGGCCCTCGGCAAAACTCCAGTACTTGCGGCCCTCGACCTCGAGCCGTAGCGCGGTGTTGTCGAAGTTGAACTCGTGTAGCGGTTTGACCTCACCCGCGATGTAGTAGCCACGGGTGGCATCCAGATCGCTGTTACGCCGGTCCCATTCCAGGCTGACGGGCAGGCCCAGCGTATACAGCTCGCGCGTGCCCTGGTCGTCCTGCACCTTGGAATAGGTCGCGTCCAGAAAGACCGAGCCGGTCAGCCATTCGTCGAAGGTGCGGTCCAAGCCGACCCGCGCGCTCAGCGATTCCGTACGGTAGTCATCGAACACGTCCTTGCTGGCCTCTACCCCGGTCACCAGGTCGTTGTTCGGGCTCAGGAAGCCGGGCTTGGTAAATGTCACGCCCAGCGAATAGTCCAGGTCGTCAAATTCGCTTTCCGAGAACAGGCCCCCGACGCTAGCGTCGAAACGCAGCCGCTCGGCACGACCGAACAGGTTGCGGTGCAGCCAGAACCCCTCCAGCCCCAACCCCTCGGTCGAAGACAGCACGGCACCAGCCCCGATGCGGCGACGCGGACGGGGGAACACTTCGACGGTGATCGGCAGGGTGCCGTCCTCGGCGACTTCCTCGGCCTCGGTCACGCGGACCACGTTGAACACGCCCAGGTCGGTCAGGCGGTCAGCAGCTTCGTCCACGTCATCGGGGGTATACGGATCACCGGGCCGGATATCGGTCATGTAGCGGATGAAGCCCGATTTCACCCGGCCTTCGTTCTGTACCGTGACCTCGCCGAACCGCGCCTTCGGGCCCGGATCCAGGCGGATGGTCACGTCCAGACGCTTGCGCGGATGATCCGCCAACACCTCGCGCTCGATGACCTTGGCGGTCGGATAACCAGCGTGACGCCAGTCCTCGACCGCCTCGTCGCCCGCGCTGTTGACCACGTCCGCATAGGCAATCTCGCCGGTCTGGAAACGCTCGCGCGCCAATTCCTCCGTCCCGGTGATGGTCAGCTTGCGGCGGCTGGGGGGCTGGTTGACGATGTTCGTCTCGCCGAAATCATAGCGCGGCCCCGGATCGACCGAGATCTGCACCTGGATCGGGTCGCTCAACTGCGCGCCCAACGGCAGGTTTGCGGCCTCTTGCCCGTTGATGCGGATGCCGATCGCACCGGAATAATAACCCTCGGCGTAAAGCGCCGCCAGGATTGTCCGATAGTCGCCCTGCGCGGTGGTGATCAGGCCCGCAGCACC
>JBFHFG010000171.1:0-6469 GCA_041583815.1 Halovulum sp. | reverse complement strand
GTTCGCATAGACCGCGACGCCGGTGCCGTTGATCTTGCCGCCGGCCCACTCGCCCTCGTAGGTGCCGCCGTCCGAGAACACGATCTTTCCTTCGCCCTCAGGCGAGCCGTTGACGAAGGCGCCGGTGTAGACCGACCCGTTGGGGAATTTCGCGGTGCCCTGGCCCTCGATCCGGCCATCGATCCACTCGCCTTCGTACTCGTAGCCGTTGGGCAGGGTATAACGCCCCTGACCGTGCTGCTTTCCGTCCTTGAACTCACCCGTGTAGACACCGCCGGTATCGTACTGCTTGGTCTGGACACCATCGTCCTGCGCCTGCAGTGCGCCGGCAAGTAACAAGGCTACCAGAGACGCTGTCGTCAGGGTTTTCTTCAAAACACCGATCCTCAAGTTTGATACCGGGCAAACCAGTTCCGAATAACCCGGTTTGTACGATCCTGCACTGCGGGTTGTCCACGTACCAGCCCCTGAACTGCGGGAATGTTATGGATAGGACACATGCCTTACAACGATTTTGTCCTTAAACGTGTCATTGGCATGGCGCGATTGCGGCGTCGCTGCACCTTGCGTCCTGCGGGCGGTGGGATATGTGTGCGTTGACCTGGAAGGAGGGGCGCCGCATGGCCCGTACGTATCGCGTCACGATCGCACAGTTGAACCCGACCCTCGGGGCACTGTCCGACAATGCCGACAAGGCGTACCAGGCCTGGCTTGAGGGGCGCGAGGCCGGTGCCGACCTTGTTGCGCTGCCCGAGATGTTCGTCACCGGCTACCAGACCCAGGACCTGGTGCTGAAGCCGGCCTTCGTCGAAGACGCCCGCCACCATGTCGAGGAACTGGCGAAGCGTTGCGCCGACGGCCCCGCACTGGCGATCGGCGGGCCACTGTACGAGGCCGGACGGCTTTACAACGCCTATTTCATCCTGCGCGACGGCGCCATCGCCGGGGTCGCCCGCAAGCATCACCTGCCCAACTACGCGGTGTTCGACGAGGAGCGGCTCTATACCTCGGGTCCGGTGTCCGGTCCGTTCGGCATGGACGCGGTGCGCCTCGGCACGCCGATCTGCGAGGACAGCTGGCACGAGGACGTGGCCGAGACGATGGTCGAGTCGGGTGCCGAGATCCTGTTGATCCCAAACGGCTCGCCCTATGCAAGGAACAAGCTGGACCGGCGCATGTCGCACATGGTCGCTCGCGTGGTCGAGAACGAGGTTCCGCTGGTCTATCTGAACATGGTGGGCGGGCAGGACGACCAGGTGTTCGACGGCGGCTCGTTCGTGCTGAATCCTGGCGGCAAGCTGGCGGTGATGCTGCCCGTTTTCGACGAGGCCATCGCCCATGTCGACTTCGACGAGACGAACCACGGCTGGATCGCCCGCGAGGGCGAGAAGGCGGTGCACCCGCCGGTGATCGAGCAGGAATACCGGCTGATGGTCGAGGCCCTGCGCGACTACCTGCGCAAGGCGGGCTTCTCGAAAGTCGTGCTGGGCCTTTCAGGTGGTGTGGACAGCGCGTTGGTTGCGACCATCGCCACCGACGCTATCGGCGCGCAGAACGTGCGCTGCGTCATGCTGCCCTCGCAATACACGTCCAAGCATTCGCTGGAGGATGCCGAGTCGGTCGCACGCATGCTGGGCTGCAAGCTGGACACGGTGCATATCGGCCCGGCGCGCGCGGCGGTCACCGAAAGCCTTGCGCCGATCTTCAACGGCATGGCGCCGGACGTCACCGAGGAAAACATCCAGTCGCGCCTGCGTGGCGTGATGCTGATGGCCCTGTCCAACAAGTTTGGCGAGATGCTGCTGACCACCGGCAACAAGTCCGAGGTCGCGGTGGGCTATGCCACGATCTATGGCGACATGGCGGGCGGCTACAATCCGATCAAGGATCTTTACAAGACGCGGGTTTTCGCCACCTGCCGTTGGCGGAACGAGAACCACCGTGACTGGATGCTTGGCCCCGAGGGGCAGGCGATGCCGGTGCGCGTGATCGACAAACCGCCCTCGGCCGAACTGCGCCCGGACCAGAAGGACGAGGACAGCCTGCCGCCTTATGAGACGCTGGACGCGATCCTGGGGATGCTGATCGAGGGCGACAGTTCCGTAGCCGACTGCGTCGAGGCCGGTTTCGAGCGCGAAACGGTCAAGAAGATAGAGCACCTTATCTATATATCTGAATACAAGCGGTTCCAGTCCGCGCCGGGCGCGCGGCTGACCAGCCGGGCGTTCTGGCTGGACCGGCGCTATCCCATCGTGAACCGCTGGCGCGACAACAGCTGAGCCGCGGCTCGGGTTCTGGTTAACCCCGCGTTTACTGCCGCGCCCTAAGCCTTGCGCCCAACAGAAGGCGCGGGGCAGGGCGATGGCGACAGCCAGGGAAATCAACGACTTCGTGCTGGCCGACCAGCGGCGCGCCTTTTTCGAGTACGCGATGCGGTTCATCGCCTTCGAGCGGATCGAGGGTGATATCCTGGAGTTCGGCGTCTATGGCGGTCGCACGCTGTTAATGATGGGCAAACTCATCGCCAACGGGCGCTGGTTCGACACGCCGCCCGCGCTGGTCGGGTTCGACAGTTTCCGGGGCCTGGCCGCCGATACCGAGGGGCACGCCCGCTGGACGGTGGGCGATTGCGCGCTGAACCGGGACGCTGCGCATCCCACGATCCCGCTTGGCGCGCCGGTCACCCCCGACGGGGTGCGCGCGCTGTTCACCGGCCTTGGACTGGCCCCGCCGCGGCTTGAGGTGGGGCTGTTCGAGCAGACGCTTCCGGCGGTATTGCCGTCACTGTCGCCCCGCGCGGCATTCATTCACATCGATTGCGACCTGTACGAGGCGACCCGCACCGTGCTGGAACAGGTCGCACCGCTGTTGCAGCCGGGAACCCTGATCGCGTTCGATGACTGGTTCCACTATCGTGGCGATCCCCGGAAAGGGGAGGCGCGGGCGTTCCGCGAATTCCTGGACGCCCATCCCGAATGGCAGGCGATCCCGTACAAGCCCTACGCGACGTTCTGCAATTCCTTCATCATGCACCACGCCTGACGGCACCGGGACGGAACCCGTCTGGGCAGGTCATTCCCACCACGGATCGATCGCGGCAATGTCGTCGTCGGACCAACCGAAATGGTGCGCCATCTCGTGCACCAGAACATGGGCTACGAGGGCGCGCAGGCCGACGTCTCCGCGCTCGGCCCACTCGTCCAGGATTGGGCGGCGGAACAGCCATATCGTGTCGGGGCCGAGCGCCACGTCCATCACCGATTTCTGCGTCATCGGGATGCCATCGTAGAGCCCGGTCAGCCCATAGGCATCGTCGATGCCGAGGTCGTCCAGCATGTCGTCGTCGGGCCAGTCGACGACGCGGATCGCGACCTGACGCGCGGCGGGCTGAAACGGCGCCGGCAACGCCTCGACCGCGTCGCGGGCGTGGGTTTCGATGGTGTCCAGGTCGGGTGCGGTCGGACCCTGGTCGTTCTGCATTCCATTCCTCCGGCGGCCTGAATGCGACATAGTCGGGTGCGTGCCGCATTGCCAGTGGGGTGCGCCTGCGCACGGCGCGGCAAAACGGCGGGCTTCTGCCCGGGCCGAATCCGCGCTAAGAGCATGCGGAACGCCAGAATTTCCGGGATCCGCATGACCGTCACCCGCTTTGCCCCGTCGCCCACCGGCTATCTGCACGTCGGAAACCTCCGCACGGCGCTGTTCAACCACCTGATCGCGCGGCGCGCCGGTGGGACCTTCATCCTGCGGATCGACGACACCGATCCCGAACGCTCGCGCGAGGAATATGCCGACGCGATCCGCGAGGACCTGGAATGGCTGGGCCTGACCTGGGATCGCGAAGAGCGGCAGTCCGCCCGGCTGGAGCGGTACAACGAGGCGGCGCAGACGTTGCGCGACGCGGGCCGCCTGTACGAGGCGTTCGAGACCCCGCAGGAACTGGACCTGAAGCGCCGCAAGCAGCTGAACATGGGCAAGCCCCCTGTCTATGACCGCGCCGCGCTGAAGCTGGACGACGCTGAAAAGGAGCGGCTGCGCGCGGAGCGCGGCGGCCACTGGCGCTTCCTGCTGGACCAGGAGCGGATCGAGTGGACCGACGGCATCCTGGGGCCGCAGTCGATCGATGCCGCGTCGGTGTCGGACCCGGTGCTGATCCGGGGCGACGGGCAGTTGCTGTACACGCTGGCCTCGGTCACCGACGACATGGACATGGGCGTGACCCACGTGGTGCGCGGACTGGACCACGTGACCAATACGGCGACGCAGATCCAGATCGTGCGCGCGCTGGGCGGGAAGGCGCCGGATTACGCACACCATTCTCTGCTGACCGGGCCAGGGGGCGAGGCGCTGTCCAAGCGGCTGGGCACGCTGTCGCTGCGCGATCTGCGCGAGGCCGGGGTGGAGCCGCAGGCGTTGCTGTCGATGATGGCGCGTATCGGCTCTGGGCAGGCGATCGAGGCCGGGGCCGATCTGGACACCCTGTCCGGTGAATTCGACCTGTCCCGCTTTGGCGCTGCGCCGACCAAGTTCGACCCGGCGGAACTGCACGCCCTGTCGGCGCGTGTCGTGCGCGGGCTGCCGTTCGAGGCGGTCGCCGACCGGGTGGCGGCGGCGGGCGTGCCCGACGATGTTGCCCCGGCGCTGTGGTCCGCGGTGCACGAGAACCTGGACCGCGTCGAGGATATCGCGGGCTGGTGGGCGCTATGCCGCGACGGCGCCACGCCTGAATTTGCGCCCGAGGATGCGGAGTTCGTCGCGCAGGCGCTGGCGCTGCTGCCCGCACGGCCCTGGACGTCCGAGACCTGGGGCGCCTGGACCGCCGCGGTGAAGGCGGCAACCGGGCGGAAGGGCAAGGGTCTGTTCCGGCCGCTTCGTCTGGCACTGACCGGGCGTGGTGACGGGCCGGACATGGCCGCCTTGCTGCCCTTGCTGCAGGTGGTCCCGGCAGACGCGCACACCGGAACGTCCTGAGGGGTCGGCGATGCCGCAGTTGAGCAGCTTGCTGTCAACGCTTCTGGGGGTCCTTGCGGGCTTTGTCGCCGGCGTGATCTCGGTTCAGATGATTGCGCCGGACCTGTTGCACGAAACGCCCGAAACCACGCTGCCATCGGAAGTCACGGCGCGGATCTTCGCCGCCGGCGATTTCCGCGAGGTTGATCCGCTGCGCAAGGTGCGCGGTCGCGCTCAGCTTCTGGATGCCGGGCGGTTGCAGATCCTGCGGTTTACTGAGTTCTCCGTGACGCCGGGGCCGGATGTGCGGGTGCTGCTGAGCACTGCCGACGGGATCGAGGCCGCGGGGCAGGTGCGGCTGGACCAGGTGCTGGACGCGGGGCCGCTTGATGGCTTTGCCGGGGACCAGACGATCCTTCTGCCCGAAGGGCTGGACCCGTCGGGATATCGCACCGTCATCCTGTGGGAAGCCGAGTTCAGGCAGCTATACGGTGTTGCCGACCTGGAGCGGTGAGGCACCCCCGGCGCGCCGGGGATGCCGTAGCGCGGCTCAGTCGGGCTGCTTGGTGCGGCGCAGGTAGGGCAGCACCCGCTCGAACCCACCGAAGCGCTTCTCGGCATCCTCGTCCGAGACCGCGGCGGTTACGATCACGTCCTCGCCATTGCGCCAGTTCGCGGGAGTCGCGACCTGGTGTTTCGCGGTCAACTGGATCGAATCGATCGCGCGCAGAAGCTCGTCGAAGTTGCGGCCCGTGGTCATCGGGTAGGTCAGCACCAGCTTCACCTTCTTGTCCGGGCCGATCACGAAGACCGAGCGGACGGTCTGGTTGTCGGCCGGCGTGCGGTTCGCCGGATCCCCCGAAGCCTCGGCCGGGAGCATGTCATAGAGCTTGGCCACGGTCATGTCCGGGTCGCCGATCATCGGATAGCTGACCGGGTTGCCCGAAACCGCCTGGATGTCGGCTTTCCAGCGGTTGTGATCCTCGACCGGGTCGACCGAGATGCCGATGATCTTGCAGTTCCGCTTGGCGAACTCGTCGACCATGCCCGCCATGACCCCCAGTTCGGTGGTGCAGACCGGGGTGAAGTCCTTGGGGTGGGAAAAGAGGATCGCGTAGCCGTCGCCGATCCAATCGTGAAAACGGATCTCGCCCTCGGTGGTGTCCGCGGTGAAATCCGGGGCCGTGTCGTTGATGCGAAGCGCCATCTCAAATCTCCTGTCCTGTCCCCGTGATCGGGACCCGGAAAGTGTAGCAGATCGCCCGCGTCTGCAAGCGTCGGGGATATTCCGATGTCAGCGGTCAGGGTGACACAGCCGCCGGTACGTACGATTCATGGCCGGAGCGCGCAAAATTCTGTTCAGGCGGCGCGCGGTCGGGCAAGGTGACGGCTTGACAGTTTCGCCCGGAAGGCGCAAAACCGCGCCCGGTTCGGGGCCGTAGCTCAGTTGGGAGAGCGCGTCGTTCGCAATGACGAGGTCAGGGGTTCGATTCCCCTCGGCTCCACCAAATTCCCAGAC
>JBFHFG010000170.1:0-6471 GCA_041583815.1 Halovulum sp. | reverse complement strand
GACCTGTCGGTCAGCGCGCAGGATCGCCAGTTGTGCGTCGAGGGCATGTCTCATGGCAGCCGCCTGGCCTTTACCCTGCGTGCGGGGCTGCCCGCCGTCAGTGGCGAGACGCTGGTCCGCAGCGTCGAGCAGTCGGTGTACGTGCGTGATCGCGCCCCCTCGGTCCGGTTCCCGGGCCGCGCCTATGTCCTGCCGCGGACCGAGACCGCGTCGGTCCCGCTGATCACCGTCAACGCGCCCGAAGTGCGGGTGGCGATCCACCGCATCCCGGACGGCGGCCTGCGCGCCGCCCTGCGCGAGCAGTTGGTCGGCAGCCACCTGTCTCGTTACGACGAAGGCCGCATCGCAGACGCGTTAGGCGAACAGGTCTGGATCGGCACCGCCGAAGTGCAGACGCGCCTGAACGAAGATGTCACCGCGACGCTGCCCGTCGGCGAGGCGCTGTCGACATTCGAGCCGGGCGTCTATGCGATGACGGCCAGCCTGCCGGATGCGGGCGAATGGGAAAATGCGGCCACGCAATGGTTCATCGTCACCGACCTGGGCCTGTCCAGCATGCAGGGCGACGACGGGCTGCACGTTTTCGTCCGGTCCCTGGGTAGCGCCGCGCCGCAGGACGGGGCCGAGGTTGCGCTGGTGGCGCGCTCGGGCGCGCACCTGGGCACGGCGACGACCGGCGATGATGGCTACGCAAGCTTTCCCGCCGCGCTGACCCGCGGCACGGGCGGCGATGCGCCCGCACTGCTGACCGCGACGGGACCGGAAGGTGACTATGCCTACCTGGACCTGACCGAAGCGGGGCTGGATCTGTCGGACCGCGGCGTCGATGGCCGCGCAGCGCCGCCGCCGGTAGATGTGTTCCTTGCAACCGAGCGCGGTATCTATCGTCCCGGCGACACGCTTCACGCCACTATCCTTGCCCGCGATACCGAAGCTAAGGCGATCCCCGGCCTGCCGCTGACCGTCGTGACCACCCGTCCCGACGGCGTAGAGCACGACCGCCGCGTCCTGCCGGACATGGGTGCAGGCGGCCGCGCACTTTCGCTTGACCTGCCCCCCGGCGCGCAACGCGGTACTTGGACGCTGGCGGTCCACGCGGATCCCGAAGCTGCCGCGCTGACCCGCGCCTCGGTCCTGGTCGAGGATTTCGTGCCCGAGCGCATCGATTTCGATCTGAACCTGCCCGAGGGCGCGCTGGCGCCATCGTCGCAAGTGCCGCTGACCATCGAGGCACGCTACCTTTACGGGGCGCCGGGCGCCGACCTGGGGATCGAGGGCGAACTGCGCGTCACCCCGACCGAAACCGACGAAGCATGGCCCGGCTACCGTTTCGGCGCGACCGATACGCCGGTCGAGCCTCGGGAACAGGCGCTGCCCGCTGCGACCACCGGTGCCGACGGCACTGCGCGGCTGACTCTGGACCTGCCCCTTCCGGAAACTGTGACCACACCCCTGTCGGCCCGTCTGACCGTGCGGATGAGCGATGCGTCCGGTCGGCCGGTCGAGCGCAGGGCGGTCCGCCCGGTCATGACCCCGGTCCCGCTGATCGGCGTCAGGCCTCTTTTCGACGGTGCGGCCGAACAGGGCGGCACCGCCCGGTTCGAGGTGATATCGCTGGCCCCCGGCGGCGAGCGCACCGCGCGGCAGAACCTGCGGTGGGAACTCTACCGCGTGCGCACGGACTACCAGTGGTACGAGGTGAACGGATCGTGGAACTACGAGCCGATCACCACCCGCGAACGCGCCGCAGACGGCACGCTCGACACGCTGGCCGATGCGCCCGCGCAGATCGAGATGCCGGTCGATTGGGGCCACTACGAACTTCAGATCGCAGGCGAGCAAGGAGGTTATGCCCGCACACTTATCGGGTTCAATGCAGGTTGGTATGCCGCAGGCGCCGGAACAGAGACGCCCGACCTTCTGGAGGTATCGCTGGACCGCGACCGCTATGCGCCCGGCGACACCGCAATCCTGCGGCTGGAGCCGCGCGCCGCCGGTCAGCTTCAGGTCGCCGTACTGGCCAACGGGTTGGTCGACCGACGCATGGTCACCGCGACCGAAGCCGGACCGCTGGAAGTCACGTTGCCCGTGACTGACGCCTGGAAACCGGGCGTTTACGTGCTGGCCAGCCATATCCGGCCGCTAGATGTTGCGGCGGGCCGGAACCCGGCGCGGGCGCTCGGCATCTCGTGGGTCGAGGTCGAGCCGGGTGCGCAGGCGCTACAGGCACGCTTTGTCTCGGCCGACCATGCCGACCCGCGCGGTATTCACCAGGCCGTGCTTCAGGTCGATGGCGCGCAGCCTGGCGAAACCGTCTGGGCAACTGTGTCGGCGGTGGACGTCGGTATCCTGAACGTGACGGGGGCCGAGGATCCGGACCCCACGGCACATTACCTGGGCCAGCGCAGGCTGGGGATGGAACTGCGCGACGTCTATGGCCGCCTGATCGACGGACTGACGGGCACGCCCGGCGCGCTGCGCCAGGGGGGTGACGGCGGCGCGTCGGGGCGGCAGGCGCCGCCCCCGACCGAGGAACTGGTTGCCCAGTTCTCCGGCCCGCTTCAGGTGGGCGCGGACGGACAGGTCAGCGTTCCGGTGTCACTTCCCGATTTCAACGGCACGGTCCGGCTGGCGGCAGTGGTCTGGTCCGAAAGCGGGGTCGGGCAGGCATCGCAGGACCTTCTGGTGCGCGATCCCGTCGTGGTCAGCGCCAGCCTGCCGCGCTTTCTGGCGCCGGGTGACCGGGCCGACCTGACGGTGGAACTGGCCCATGTCGCCGGTCCCGCAGGCGAGGTGGAACTCGCCTTTGCCGGAACCGAAGCGTTGCCGTTGCCCGATGCGCCACGTCGGATCATCCTCGAGCAGGGTGCGCGGGCGCAGGTGACGGTTCCGCTGGTCGCGGGCGCGGTCGGTGACAACGAACTGGGGCTCGCGCTGACCACTGCAGACGGCAAAGTGCTGACGAAGACGCTGACCGTTGCCATTCGCGCCAATGACCCCGAGATCGCGCGTCAGACGCGATTGGATCTGGCCGCCGGGACCGAGCTTTTGCTGGGCCCGGACCTGTTTGCAGGGCTGACGCCGGGAACCGGGCGCGTGACCCTGGCCGCCGGTCCGCTGGCGCGTTTCGACGTGCCGGGGCTGCTGACCGGGCTCGACACCTATCCGTATGGCTGCACGGAACAGGTCACATCGCGTGCGCTGCCGCTGATCTACTATGATCGGCTTGCAGGCGCGCTGGGACTGGACGGGCAGCAGCCACTGCAAGACCGCATTTCGCAGGCGATCGAGGCTGTACTCGGGCGTCAGGCCCGCAACGGCGGCTTCGGCATGTGGTCCGCCAGCAGCGAGAACCTGTGGCTGGATGCCTATGTCACCGACTTCCTGTCACGTGCACGCGCTGCGGGACACGCGGTGCCAGATCGCGCCTTCGACGCGGCACTGGACAACCTGTCGAACCAGGTGAATGCCGCGCCCGATTTCGAAGAGGGCGGTGAGGGCATCGCCTATGCGTTGATGGTGCTTGCGCGTGAAGGCGCGGCTTCGGTCGGGGATCTTCGGTACTATGCCGACGCCCGGGCCGATGCGTTCTCAACGCCGCTGGCGCTTGCCCAGCTTGGCGCGGGGCTGGCCGCCTATGGCGATCCGGGAAGGGCGGACGCGATGTTCCGCCAGGCGGCGTACCGGCTCGACGAGGTGCTGGTTCCCGGCACCGGCTGGCGGTCGGACTACGGCAGCCATGCCCGCGACCGGGCCGCGGTGCTGACCCTTGCGGTCGAGGCCGGTAGCGACGCCATCGACCGGGCCCGGCTGTCGCAGGCCGTGGCGCTGGACGCGGGTCCGTCGCGCGCGGCCACCTCGACCCAGGAAAAGCTGTGGACGGTCCTTGCGGCGCATGCGCTGGGGGCAGATGGCGGCGTGCCGGGCCTGATACTGGGGGGGCAGCCCGTCGGCGACGCCCCTGCCCGCCAGTTGTCCGAAACCGACCTGCGCGCCCCGCTTGCGCTTCGCAACGGCGGTGCCGCGGATGTGCCTGTGGTCCTGTCGGTGTTCGGCGCACCCGCCACCGACGAACCCGCGCAAGGCAACGGCTACCGCATCGAGCGTTCCTTGTTCACCCTGGACGGCGTGGCCGTGCAGGGCAGTACGGTCGCCCGCAACGACAGGCTCGTCGTGGTGCTCGACATCATTCCGGAACGGGACAGCGAGGCGCGGCTGATGGTCGAGGATCCGCTGCCCGCCGGTTTCGAGATCGAGAACCCCAACATCCTGTCCAGCGGCCGCACCGCCGCGCTGGACTGGCTGAACCTGGACGACGTGGCGCACTACCGTGCAGCGCAGACCGACCGGTTCGTCGCTGCTGTCGATTGGCGCCGGACCGACCGGTTCCGACTGGCGTATATCGTGCGCGCGGTTTCGGCCGGCGAGTTCCGGCAGCCCGCTGCCTCGGTCGAGGACATGTACCGACCGGCCTATCGCGCCCGCACCGCGGCTGGCCGGATCACGGTGACCGAAGGCGGATGAGGCGGCGCCGCGGGATGCGCGCGGCGCTGGTAGGCGCGGCGCTACTGGTGGTCGGGGGCATCGCTGCCGACCGCTGGATAGCGGCGGCGCCACTCCCGCCGCTGGCTGCGCCTATGTCCACGCTGGTTACGGACCGGAATGGCGACCCCCTGCGCGTCTTTCTGGCGGCCGATGACCGCTGGCGCCTGCCCGTGGCGCTGGGGACGGTCGACCAGGGTTACCTCGACATGCTGATTGCCTACGAGGACAAGCGCTTCTACCGGCACGCCGGCGTGGATTTCCTGGCCCTTCTGCGCGCCGCACGGGATAGCGCACTGGCCGGTCGCATCGTGTCCGGCGGCTCTACCCTGACCATGCAGGTCGCCCGGTTGCTGGATGACGGAACCACCGGGCGCTGGGCGGGCAAGCTGCGCCAGGTTCGCCTGGCGCTGGCGCTCGAGCGGATCCTGACCAAGCACGAGATCCTGGAAATCTACCTGACCCGCGCGCCGTTCGGCGGCAACATCGAAGGCGTCCGCGCGGGCGCGTTCAGCTGGTTCGGCAGGGATGCCCGCCGCCTCTCGCCAGAGCAGGCGGCGCTGCTGGTCGCGCTGCCACAGGCCCCCGAGTCGCGCCGCCCTGATCGCGCGCCCGAAGCCGCGCGGATCGCACGCGACGGCGTGTTGACCCGTGCCGTTCAGGCTGGGGTGCTTGATCCGGCACTGCTGGCGCGCGCCCGCTCGGCACCGCCGCCCACGACCCGGCGATCGTTCCCTGATCGCGCCTGGCATCTGGCGCAACAGGCCCGTGATGCCTCGCCCGAAGCGTTGGTGCATCGGCTGGAGGTCGAGGCCGATATCCAGACAGCAATCGAGGACCTTCTGGCGCGCGCGATCGCAGACCAGCCGCGCGGCGTCGCCGCCGCGGCGATCGTCTACGATCACCAGCAGAACCGATTGCTGTCCCATGTCGGCGCGGCCGAACCGGCCCAGGCTGCGCGCGGCGGCTTTCTGGATATGACGCAGGCGGTGCGCTCGCCGGGGTCCACGTTGAAACCGTTCATCTACGCGCTTGCCTTTGCGGATGGGCACGCGCACCCGGAAACGCGGCTAAACGACAGGCCGACGGATTTCGGCGGCTATGCGCCCAGGAACTTCGACGGAGGCTTCCGTGGGCCGATATCGGCGCGGCGCGCGCTGCAAGCTTCGCTGAACGTGCCCGCGGTTGCCCTGCTGGACGAGATCGGGCCGCCGCGCCTGACTGCGTTCCTGACCCGCGCTGGGGCTGCACCACGCACGCCGGGCGGTGCGCCCGCAGGGCTTGCCGCTGCGCTTGGGGGCGTCGGGCTTACGCTTGAGGAACTGGTTGATGCCTATGCCGTTCTGGCGCGACAGGGGCTTGATGAGCAAGGGCATCGCCTGCTGACCCCGGCCGCGGCGTGGTATGTCACAGACATCCTGCGCGGCACGCCGCCGCCGGATGCGGGGGCAGGGGGCGAGATAGCCTTCAAGACCGGAACCTCTTATGGGTACCGCGATGCGTGGGCGCTGGGCTTTGACGGGCGCTACGTGATCGGCGTGTGGTTGGGGCGCCCTGATGGGGGCAGCGTGCCGGGGCTGTCGGGCTTGGCCTCTGCCGCGCCGATCCTGTTCCAGGCCTTCGGTCGACTTGGAGCCGCGCGCGCACCGCTGCCCGGCCCGCCATCAGATGCGTTGACCGTCGCGAACGCGGACCTGCCCGCGCAGCTTCAGATGCTCGGGGAAGACACGACAAGCGCCGAGGTCAGGCTCGCTTATCCGCCGGAAGGGGCCACGCTGCAACTCGCCCCTGTCGGCGGAGGCGATGCCGCGCAACTGGTTGCGAAGCTGGAACAGGGGACCCCGCCGTTTACCTGGATGATCGACCGGCGCGTAATCGACTGGGACAGGTACGCGCGCAATCTGGTCTGGCCGGTATCCGAGCCGGGTT
>JBFHFG010000169.1:0-6476 GCA_041583815.1 Halovulum sp. | reverse complement strand
GTTCATCGTCCTGACCGGATGGACAGCTATCCTGCTGATCAACCATTTCGTCCGGCGGTCCATCGCGCGCTACCGGATTGACACCGAAGACAATCTTGCGGCGCGAAAATACGTCACCCAGGCGCGCGTGTTGCAGCGAACCGCGAGTATCGTGCTGACCATTCTGACAGCCATCGCAGCCGCGCTCACTTTTGAATCCGTGCAGGAATACGGGGTCAGCCTGTTCGCCTCGGCGGGTGCCGCGGGGTTGATCCTAGGTCTCGCCGCCCGACCTGTTCTGTCCAATCTGATTGCCGGCATCCAGATCGCGCTGACCCAGCCTATCCGGCTCGAGGACGTTGTAATCGTCGAAGGCGAATGGGGTTGGGTCGAGGAAATCTATGCGACCTACGTCGTGGTCCGGATATGGGACTGGCGGCGCATGATTGTTCCCTTATCCTATTTTATCGAGAAGCCGTTCCAGAACTGGACGCGCGAGACTGCCTCGATCATCGGGTCAGTCTTTTGGCATGTCGATTACACGGTTCCTGTCGATGATGTCCGGCAGAAACTTTCAGAGATCGTCGAGGCGTCTCCGCTGTGGGACGGTAAGGTCGTGAACCTCCAGGTCACGGATACAGACAAGGACACGATCACCCTTCGCGGTCTTATGAGCGCACGCAACTCGCCGCAAGCGTGGGATCTGAGGTGCGAAGTTCGCGAGAGAATGCTCGCATGGTTGCAGGAAACCCACCCCGAAGCGCTGCCGCGATTGCGCGGCGAGTTCGGGATCAATGCAAATGCTCGGGGAGTTCAGGCGGCGGCGGAGTAGTCAGTTGCGGCTTGCTTCGAATTGGGAACCCCGCCACCGTTTCCTAGCAAAAATAGCCGCGCCCGGCGGTATATCGGTGAACGCGCTTCCTTGCCGATCTAGTTGAACATTCGTCTTCCGCTGAGATCGGTCCGGGAGTAACTGCTGAGAGGGCAACGCCACTTCACGCCCGCGAGAACTCAAAAATAAGTCAATTATCTCAGGGGATTGACAAAAGAACACGAAAAAACCGGGAACCCGTTTCGCCGCTAACCCGTTCGCCTTCCGAGTGTATTGACCCGGGGGCATTGCATGACCGAACAGTTTTCCCGTCGTGCCGTACTGCTGCAGATCGGCGCAGCCGGCATCACCGCCACCATACCGGGCGCGGCGCTTTCACAGAACCGCTATGCCGAGTTCGACGGACGGCCCTGGTTCTTTCTAACGGTGGACGAAGCACGCTTTCTAGCCGCTTTCACCGACGTGCTTATCCCCGAAGACGAATACCCGTCGGCCAGCCAGGCCGGGGTCGTGGATTTCATCGACCTGCAGCTCGCCGGGCCGTTCGGCCAAGGCGACGGGCTCTACATGCAGGGGCCGTTCGACAAGGGCACGCCGCAGCAGGGCTACCAGTCGCGCCTGACGCCCGCACCTCTGATCCGGCAGGCGATAGCCGCGCTCGACGCGCAAGGCACCCCGCTGGTGGACATGGACGAAGCCGGACGAGAAGACCTCGTGGCTCGACTGTCCGAAGGAGACGTCGACCTTGGCGACCTGGATGCCAAGACCGTGTTCGGGGAACTGTTCGCCCTGACCAACGAGGGCTATTTCGCTGACCCGGTTTATGGCGGGAACAAGGACTACGCGGGTTGGCGCATGGTCGGCTTCCCCGGCGCTCATGCCTACTACACCGATTTCATCGACAAGAACGTGCCCTATCCAGCCCCGCCCAGGGGCGTGGCCCATATCCCGGGAACCAGCCGGTCGGGCAGTGTCTATACCGCCGGGCCGCGCCCCGCGAAACAGGAGGGCTGACCCATGGCGCGTACGCTTCCCAAGACCGATGTGGTGATCGTCGGCGGCGGCTGGACCGGGCTGGCCGCGGCAATCGAGCTTTGCAACGAGGGTCAGCGCTGCGTGGTGCTCGAACGGGGCGGATACCGGCACGACGCGACGAGTTTTGCCGGGCCTGAAGAGCATGATGAACTGCGTTATGCCCGCCGCAAGGGGCACATGATCGACACCCCCACCAAGACGCTGAGCTTCCGCAACAGTTCCGATCAGACTGCACTGCCCATGCGCCGCTTGGGGTCGTTCCTTCCCGGTAAGGGCCTTGGCGGGGCGGGCATCCACTGGAACGGCCAAAGCTGGCGTCCCCTGCCTTCCGACCTTCAGATGCGCTCTCATTACACCGAGCGCTACGGCGAGCAGGTCCTCGACGGTCTGAATGTTCAGGATTGGGGTGTCACCTATGACGAACTCGAACCGCATCTCGATTTCTGGGAGAAGGTCGCCGGGATCGGCGGCGCAACCGGAAACCTGAACGGAGAGATTCAGAAGGGCGGCAATCCGTTCGAAGGACCCCGATCGAACCCCTATCCCAATCCACCGATGAAGCCGTCGCCGCCGCTTCAGCTGTTCCGCGATGCCGCCGCCGACATGGGCTACCACCCGTTCCAGATGCCCTCGGCCAACATGACGGCCGAGTACGAGAATCCCTATGGCGCGAAGCTGCACGGCTGCACCTATTGCGGTTTCTGCGAGCGTTTCGGCTGCGGCTACTACGCCAAGGCGGATCCGATCATCTGTATCTATGACAGGGTGAAGGACCACGAGAACTTCACCCTGCGGCTCAACACACATGTGCTTCGGGTCGAGAAATCCGGCGACGGCAAGACAGCCACCGGTGTCACCTACCTGGACAAGAATGGGCAGGAAGTGTTCCAACCCGCCGACGTGGTGTGCATGAACGCCTACGCGCTTTGGAACGTCCACCTGATGCTGGTCAGTGGACTGGGTCAGCCCTACGACCCGGCGACCGGACAGGGGGTCGTCGGTCGCAACTACGCCTACCAGACGATGGCCGGGGTGTCCGTGTTCTTCGAAGATGAGGTCTGGTCGAACCCGTTCATGGGCGCCGGCGCGCTCGGGATGAGCATGGACGATTTTAACGGCGACAATTTCGATCATACCGGCCTGGGCTTCGTCGGCGGCGGGTACATCTCGGCCAACCAGACCAACGGCCGCCCGATCAACTACCAGCCAGTGCCCGAAGGCACACCCAAATGGGGCAGGGAATGGAAGAAGGCGGTGCGCGAGAACTACCTGCACCACGTGGGGATCGGTGTACACGGAAGTTCGATGGCGGTGCCTGGCAACTATCTCGACCTCGATCCCACATACACCGACGCCTACGGACAACCCCTGCTGCGAATGACATTCAACTTCCCCGAGAACGACCGGAAGATGGCGAAGCATGTCCTTGGCAAGACCGAGGAGATCGCCCGGAACATGGCGCACGTGAAGTCGATCTCGACCTCGAACAATGCCGAGGCGGGCAACGATTATTCGATCGTGCCGTACCAGACCACGCACAACACGGGCGGCGCCGTGATGGGCACCGATCCCGCGACATCCGTCGCCAACCGCTACGGGCAGATGTGGGATCATCACAACGTGTTCGTCTTCGGCGCGTGCCTGTTCCCCCAGAACCTTGGCTACAACCCGACCGGTCCATTGATGGGGCTGGCCTATTGGACGCTCGACCACTTGAAGCGGGAGTACCTGAAGGACCCTCGCCCCCTGATGGACGCTTGATTGGAGACCGCCATGGACCGTTTGAACGTGATCGCCATCCTAGCAGTGCCAGCCATCTTCGGCGCGGGCTGGTTGGCGCAGGCGCAGGACATGAACCAGGCTGCGGGAACCGCGGCGCTGGAAGCAAGGCTCGAGGACGACGCCGTGCGCTTCAACGCAACAGTGGGCGAGGTCGTGGACGACGACTTGCTGGAGCTTGGCCGGCTGGTCGCCATGGGCGGCGCGCAGAACGGCGGTGCCGATATGGCCTGCATCACGTGCCACGGGGTCGAGGGCGAAGGCGACGGCTCGGGGGCATTCCCGCGGCTCGACGGCCAGCCGGGCTGGTATCTCTACAAGCAGCTGATGGACTATGCGCAAGGGTCGCGCCCGAACCAGATCATGGCCGACATCGCCAAGCGCCTGACCGAGGCCGAGATGGAAGCGGTTGCCGCCTATTACGGCGCGATGGAGGTCGAAGCGCTCGACGTCACCGGCGAGGTCGATGGCGGGCTGCTGCAATGGGGCGGCCAGCTTGCCGCCGTCGGCTCGACCGAAAAAGGAATACCTGCCTGCGTCAATTGCCACGGCGCCAGCGGCACCGGCCTTGCCCCTTCCGTGCCCTACCTCGCCGGCCAGTACGCCCGCTACATGGAGCATCAGTTGATGCTCTGGCGCGATGGCGAGCGGGACAATGACGCGATGAACGTCATGGAAGCAATCGCCGTGAAGATGAACGACGACGACATGCGCGCTGTCGCCGAATACTACGCTCGCGTCCAGCCGAAGCAAGGCGACGATATCGACGTGGGCCGCGACGCCATGGCCGCGCCGGAGACCCTCGCGGATCAGGATTGATCCCCGATGTCGGTGGTGCGCCCGGCACTGGTCTTGCTTGGTCTTGCGGCCGCCTGTGTCTTGGGTTGGTGGGCGCTGGCCGTCCCTGGCGGCAGGGATCCTATGGGTGTTGCTGCTCGGGCGGCATTCCGGAGTGTGGATGAAACCTTCGACCGGTGGCGCACCGGATCCGGGCCGGATTACCGCGCGGCGGCAAAGGAAATTCCCGGGGCGGACGTCAGGCGGGGCCGAACCCTTGTCCGTACGTCGGGTTGCGGCACCTGCCACGCGATCCCAGGCCTGCCCGGCGCGCGCGGCACCGTCGGTCCGTCATTGGAAGGCTTCAGCCGCCGCGCCTACATCGCGGGCATCCTGCCCAATCGCCCCGGAGACCTTGTGTCCTGGCTCATGAACCCGCCGCGCCATGCGCCGGATACGGCCATGCCCGCACTCGGGCTGACCGAAGAGGACGCCCGTGACATGGCGGCCTGGCTCTACACGCTCGACGGCATAGAATGAACTCCACGCTCGACATTTTCGGCTCACAAACCACCCTCGCGCAGGCGGGGCTGGGCGCAGAGCGCACCTATGCGCTGACCGTGGCAATGAGCATCGCGGGGGTCCTGCTCCTGCTCCTGATCATGGTGTTGATTGCACTGGCCTGGCGGGCGCGTGGTGGCGGGCGCCACTGGTGGGTGATCGCGGGCGGGATCGTACTGCCCCTCGTGGCGCTAAGCGGCCTGTTCGTCGCATCGACGCTGACGCTTCGCGCTATCGCTGCTCCGCCCCCCGACGACGCACTGACCGTCGAGGTCACCGGACACCAATACTGGTGGGAAATTGTCTACGACCCCGAAGGGCGCGCCTTGCGCGATGCCAACGAACTGCACTTGCCCAAGGATCGCCCGGTTCGCGTGCTGCTGAAATCCGCCGACGTGATCCACAGTTTCTGGCTGCCCTCAATCGCCGGGAAGATGGACATGATCCCGGGGCGCACCAACGAGACCACCCTTACGGCACTGGAAACCGGCCGGTTCCGCGGCCAGTGCGCCGAGTTCTGCGGTCTCTCGCACCCGTTAATGGCCCTCGAAGCGGTAGTGCTGTCCGAATCCGAATTCCACGAATTCCTCGATGATCTGGAGGACGAGGCCCGAGATGCCGTCACCCCTTTTGAACGGCAGGGGCGCGATGTGTTCCTGAACGCAGGCTGCCCCGCCTGCCACGAGGTGCGCGGCGTCGCCGAAGGGGGGCGCCTTGGCCCCGACCTCAGCCGCGTGGGCGGGCGCGAAGCACTGGGTGCCGGAATGTGGCGCATGAATCGCGGCACGCTTGCTGGCTGGATCGCTGATCCCGAGGCCATGAAGCCGGGCGCGCGTATGCCTGCCTACAACCATCTTTCCGGTCCCGACCTGCGGGCCGTCGCCGCCTGGTTGGAGAGCCTCGAATGACCTATGCCGACCCGTTGACTGTCGAGCCGCCAGAGGAAGGCGGTCACAAACCCGGGTTCGAGGAGGTATGGGGCACCCCGCCCGGCATCCGCGTCCTGTCTTCGGTCAGCCACCGCGTTGTCGGCCGCCGGTTCATCTATACCGGCTTCGTGTTCTTCCTGATCGCCGGTTTCCTGGCGCTTCTGGTCCGCACCCAGTTGATCGTTCCCGGCAACACCTTCCTGGACGCGCAGACCTACAACCAGGTCTTCACCATGCACGGCACGGTGATGATGTTCCTGTTCGCGATCCCGATCCTCGAAGGGTTCGCCGTCTACCTGATCCCGCTGATGCTGGGGGCACGTGACCTTGTGTTTCCGCGCCTCGGGCAGTTCGGGTATTACTGCTACCTGTTCGGCGGGATCATCGTGCTTGCGTCGTTCATCTTCGACGCCGCGCCCGAGGGCGGGTGGTTCATGTACGTACCGCTCACGACGAACGAGTACACACCGGGCCTTTCCGCGGACTTCTGGCTGATCGGAATTACCTTCGCCGAGATCGCCTCGGTCACGGCGGCGGTCGAGTTGATCGTCACCATCCTGTGCACACGCGCGCCGGGGATGAGC
>JBFHFG010000168.1:0-6496 GCA_041583815.1 Halovulum sp. | reverse complement strand
TAGGGGAACATCTCCAGCACGTAGTATTTCGGCTTGTCCTGATCGCGACGGGCGCGGAACACCTCGCGCTCGTCCCAGATCTGCTGCCACTTCGGCTCGACGGCCTGGGCGTTGTATCGTGTCATTGCTGCACCCCTTCGCCGCCGGGCGTGCGGCCCGGCCGTTCGGCTCGACTCTATAAAGCGGAGCTGCGGCGGGTTCTAGCGGCGATCGTCCACGCCGACGCGCAGCTGCCGCGCACGGGTAAGGATTGCATCCTCGATCTGTTCGGCCACCGCATCGCTGACCGCGACCGCGCGACCACCGGACTGACGGAACACCGCAACCCGAAGCGAACGCGCCTCGAGCGCCGGCGAGGTTACGTATACAGTGGCCTTGTAGGGAACGTTGGTGCCCGCGACCCGGCCCCAGCCGGTGGTGATGACACCCGAGAACGGGTCGGCCCCTTCAAGAGGAAGGAACGACAGAACATCAAGCGAGGCGTTCCACAGGTACTTGTTGACGCCAAATTCCTGATTGTCGTCCGGGCGGTCGAACAAATCGAACAGCGAACCCTTCTCGCGACGTTCGGCCCGTTCCTGAAAGGCATCGACCTGCGATCGCTGCAATTCCAGGTTTGCGGCCCGTTCGGCCGGATCCTCCGACGAACATGCTGCAACTGCCGGCAGCAGAAGGCCGAGGATGATCGGTCTGTAGCAGGCGCGCATGGTGTCCTTTCGGTCTCTCCGCTCGCAATGCGGCAAGGTCTATAATCTGCAGCCATCGGGAACAAGAGATTTCCGTTTCCCCGGTATTATCCGCCGGTTCCACGATATGTGGCATTGCTGCATCAATGCTTACCACATCATTTCCGCCGCCGGGCCATTCGCTTGACCGGCGCGGCCGTTCTGGTCATTTAGCATTCGTACTCGTCCGGGTGGACCTGGATAGGGGTGCACCTTGAAACACTGCACAATTGAGGGAAAACGATGAAAAACGTTCTCTTCGCAACCACCGCTCTGGTCGGCTTCGCGGGTGTTGCGTTTGCCCAGGACGCCGGTGTGAGCCTGTCGGGTTCGGCCGAGATGGGCATCACCTACATCGACATCGATGGCGTCGGCGACGAAGCTGTCTTCCACAACGACATCGACGTGACCTTCACGCTGTCCGGCGCGACCGACAACGGTCTGACCTTCGGCGCGACGATCGATCTGGATGAAGTCGGCGACGGCGACAACCTGGACTTCGAAAACTCGGTCTTCATCTCGGGCGCTTTCGGCACCCTGTCGATGGGTGACATCGACGGCGCCTACGACCAGGCTCTGTCGAACATCCACGCTGGCGGTCTGTCGGACGAAGCTGACCAGGCTTCGGGCACCGCGGGCTTCGACGGCCTGGCACCGGAAATCCTGCGCTACGACTACGCGTTTGGTCCGGTCGTGCTGTCGGCGTCGCTGGGTCTGGAAGACCAGATGCCGATCAACGACGAAGCTGGCGCCACCAGCAACGGTGACCTGACCGAGAACGTCTACGGTCTGGGTATCGCCTACGGCGGTGACTTCGGTTCGATGACCCTCGACCTGGGTGCTGGTATCCAGTACACCGAGCTGCTGAACGAAGAAGCCATGGTTTATGGTGGTTCGGCTGTCCTGGGCTTCGGCAACTTCGAAGTCATCGGTGTGGTTGAAGTCTTCGACACCGACTCCGTCTCGGCTTCGGCCACCGACGGCGAAAGCTACGGCATCTCGGGCGCCTACACGACCGGCCCCTGGGAATTCGCTCTCGGCTACGAGCACTCCGAGTTCGGCACCGACGTGGACGTCGTTCAGGGCTACGTGACCTACGACCTGGGCGGTGGCGCCGAGATCGTTTCGGCCGCTTCGTGGGTTGACGATGGTGTGGCTGAAACCACCCGCGCCGGCTTCGGCCTGGGCTTCTCGTTCTGATCGAACGCGAAACCATCTGATTGGAAGAGCGGGCCTTGTGCCCGCTCTTTCTTTTTGTGGGCACCCGTTTCTCTGATGTACGGGGCGCGCCGCCTTCCCCCCTGATCCTTCGGAACACGATCACCACCCGCGTTTCGCGGTTGGGGCCGGTCATGGTATCATGACCTTGGCCGGGCCTTCAGCGAACCGAGCCCGGCCAACTGGAGGACACCATGAAACCTGTGGTGCTTTTGGTCGGACGCTTGCCGGGCGTCGTGGAGAACGTCGCGAAGCAACTGGACGACCTGCCGATACAATGGCTTGGCGCGCATGACCGCACCGAGGTCGAGCGCCAACTGGATGCCGAACCGAACATAAGATGTGTCGTGGTCGGCGCGGGCCTGGACGACCGGATACGCGGAGAGCTTGTCGGCGTCATCGCCGCACGCCGCCCGGACCTTGCCATACACCTGAAAGATCGCGCTTCGGGGCCGCCCGGTATGGCGCCGTTCGTGCGCCGCGTCGTCGCGATCGAAGTTCTGGGTGCGCCCGTCGCCTGAGCGTTACCGCGCCGGAAGCGCTGCGGGCGTATCGACCGTCACTTGCGGGCGATAGTCCGGTACGGCCTGGCGCAGGACATCCAGCACACGCGCCGTGTCGCCGTCATGGACCGCTGCGGATATGCCATCCAGCGCCGCGGCCATCGCCTCGGGCGTCAGCATGCCCTCGGCCGCGCGCTTGATCTTGGGATGCGGTGTCGAGATCGTCGAATCGCCGATCAGCATCTCTTCGTACAGCTTTTCGCCCGGACGCAGACCGGTGACGCGGATCTCGATGTCGCCGTGCGGGTTGTCGGCGTCCCGGACGGTCAGGCCCGACAGTTCGATCAGGCTGCGGGCCAGATCGGCGATGCGGATCGGCTGACCCATGTCCAGCAGGAACACGTCACCGCCCGTTGCGAAGGCACCGGCCAGCAGGACAAGCTGCGACGCCTCGGGGATGGTCATGAAATAGCGGGTGACGTCGGGATGTGTCAGCGTCACGGGACCACCGGCCTGGATCTGCTCGCGAAACAGCGGGATCACCGAACCGGAAGACCCCAGAACGTTGCCGAACCGCACCATCGCGAAGATGGTGTCGCCGCCGCGCGTCTGCCGGTCCTGGATCACCAGTTCGGCCATGCGCTTTGTTGCCCCCATGACGTTGGTCGGGCGCACCGCCTTGTCGGTCGACACAAGGATGAAGCGTTGCACCCCGGCCACGAGTGCGGCATCCGCCAGCGTGACCGTGCCAAGAATGTTGTTTCGCGCGCCTTCCAGCGCGTTGGACTCGACCATCGGTACATGCTTGTAGGCGGCGGCGTGCAGGATGATCTCGACCTGGTGCTCGGCCAGGGTGCGGGCCACGCGCAGCGGGTCGGTGACGGAGCCCAGAACCGGCACGATCTCGGCCGTGTGGCCAGCGGTACGCAGTTCCTTTTCGATCTCGTAAAGGCCGAACTCGTTCTGATCGTACAGCACGACCCGGGTTGGCTGTGCCACCAGCAGCTGGCGCGTCAACTCAGACCCGATCGAGCCGCCCGCGCCGGATATCATCACCGTTCGCCCGGTATAGGCACCGGTAACCTCGGGGCCGCGCAGGTTGACGGCGGCCCGGCCCAGCAGTTCATCCGGTGAAACCGGGCGGATCTGTTCCGCCAGTTGGCGCCCGTCGAGCAGTTCGTTGAACGAGGGCAGCGTCAGCACCTCGACGCCCAGGCTCGACAGCATTCGCAGCTTTTCGCGCCGATCCACCGGGCGGACCGAGGGCATGGCCAGGATCACCTGCGAGACATTGAACCGCTGCACGAGCTGGTCGAGGCTGGTCGGCGCGAAAACCCGCAGGCCGGCGACCTCGGTCCTGCGCAAGGCCAGGTTGTCATCCAGAAAGCCCACCGGATTGTGTTCCGACGATCCACGCAACGCGGCGGCCAGTTGCTGCCCGGTTCCGCCCGCGCCGTAGATCAGCACGTTCTTCTGTACGCCGCCCAGCATGTTCAGACGTTCGACAAGGCTGAGCAGGACCAGGCGGCTGAACAGCGCGAATGCCAGGAAGACCGCAGCCCAGATACCGGGGATCGAGCGTGGCAGGCCGAACTTCAGCCCGGTGTTCAACGCCGCCGTGACCAGCGACATGATCAGCGCGAACTCGACCAGCCGGAACATCGCCCGCTGCTCGAAACTGCGCAGGACGATGCGGGGCACGCCCATCATCCAGCTGATCAGCATCCCGAAGGCAGGGACCAGCACGAACAGGCCGTAGCCTTGTGCGAAGTACTGGTTTGGCCACGGATCGCCAAGCCGCAGTTGCAGCGCGACCAGCAGCGCCAACAGCATCGCCAACCCGTCAAGCGTCAACAGCAGGATCGCCTTCTGGCTGCGCGTCATCTCGTTCTGGAAAACGGTGATCGCATGGACCGCAGGTCGCAGGCGGGACTTGGCGAGACGTATGAGGCGACTGGGTATCGGCCTGGCTCCGGTGTTGGCGTGGGGGCAGGTAAATACCTGTTTTCCCACGGATCGTGCATCGGGTCTGGGCAAAGCTGTGCCTATTAGGCCCGACCGGTCAAGCCCCGACGGGATCATGGCGTGTTGGCGCGTCCCGTTGGCCGCGGTATCAGGTGCGAGTACGGCAGGATCCGGGGCTTGGAACAATGATGAAGGTGCGACGGCCATGGCGGTGGCGCGCGGTGGCGGGGATGCTTCTGATGCTGATGGCGCCCGGTGTCGTGGTTGGGGTCGTGCTGCACCTGTCGGACCGGTACGACGTGCACATGGTCGAGCGTCAGGCCGAGATGTGGGCGCATCGCCGGCTGATATCCCTGGCCGAGGGCGCCAAGCCAGCGCCGTTCACCTCAGACGGATGCAGCGGTGGCATGTCCGCGACCTGGCGCGAGGCCGGGATCCATTTTCCGCTGGTCGGCGACAGCCCCCCGTGGGAGGCGTGCTGCATCGCCCATGACCGTGCATATCACGTGGCCGGGGGCGCCGTCACTGCCGAGGCCAGTTTCGAGGCTCGGCTGGATGCGGACCAGCGGTTGCGGGCCTGTGTCGCCGCGGCCGGACCAGACACGGACGTATTGGCCGAGGCGATGTACCTGGCGGTGCGCGCCGGTGGTGGCCCCTGCAGCGGGTTGCCCTGGCGCTGGGGTTTCGGTTTTCCGCCCTGTCATCTTGCCGCGACGCCGTCGCTACCGCCCAGTTAGAAGTATTCGCGCCTATTCGGGCAGGTGGTTTCGGCGGGGATTTGCCCGTCAGGCGCGCCGGAATGTCGCAGAAAATGCCCTAGGAAGCGGTTAAAATGACAAAGTGTTGCGCATCTGCGTGCTCTTTCCCACGCTGTCGGCCTGCAGGCTTTGACTGCATCGGGGGGTACTGCTACATGCGCGCCATCACGCCCAATCATTCGCGGAAGCAACAATGAATACTTCGAACACGATGCCCATCCGGGAGCTGTATGTCTCGTACGATAGTGCCGAGAAGCTGAAGAAGGAAGCTGCCGAGCTGCCGTCGTGGGATCTGACCCCGCGCCAGATCTGCGATCTGGAGCTGCTGATGAACGGAGGTTTCTTCCCGTTGAACGGCTTCCTCGGCAAGGACGACTACGACAGCGTTCTGGACAACATGCGCCTGAAGGATGGCAGCCTGTGGCCGATGCCGATCACGCTGGACGTGAACGAAGCATTCGCAGAGACGATCGAACCCGGTCAGGACATCGCGTTGCGCGACCAGGAAGGCGTGATCCTGGCGATCCTGTCTGTGTCGGACAAGTGGTCCCCCGACAAGGCGCGCGAGGCCGAAAAGGTGTTCGGTGCCGACGATGATGCGCATCCGGCGGTCAACTATCTGCATAACCATGCCGGAAATGTCTACCTGGGTGGCCCGATCACCGGCATCCAGCAGCCGGTGCACTACGACTATCGCGGCCTGCGCAACACCCCGAACGAGCTGCGCGCCTATTTCCGCAAGATGGGCTGGCGCCGCATCGTCGCGTTCCAGACCCGCAACCCGCTGCACCGCGCGCACCAGGAACTGACCTTCCGCGCCGCCAAGGACGCGCAGGCCAACCTGCTGATCCATCCCGTTGTCGGCATGACCAAGCCGGGCGACATTGACCACTTCACCCGCGTTCGCTGCTACGAGGCAGTGCTGGACAAATACCCCAGCTCGACCACCTCGCTGAGCCTGCTGAACCTGGCGATGCGCATGGCTGGCCCGCGCGAGGCCGTCTGGCACGGCATCATCCGCCGCAATCACGGCTGCACGCACATGATCGTCGGCCGCGACCACGCTGGCCCGGGCAAGAACAGCCAGGGCGAAGATTTCTACGGCCCCTATGATGCACAGGAGCTGTTCCGCAAGCACGAGGAAGAGATCGTCCTGGAAATGGTCGACTTCAAGCACATGGTCTATGTGCAGGAGCGTGCCCAGTACGAGCCCGCCGACGAGATCGAGGAAGGTCTGACCGTCCTGAACATCTCGGGTACCGAACTGCGCCGCCGCCTGGCCGAGGGCCTGGAGATCCCCGAGTGGTTCTCGTTCCCCGAGGTGGTC
>JBFHFG010000167.1:0-6514 GCA_041583815.1 Halovulum sp. | reverse complement strand
AGTTTGAGCCGGAGAGCATTGAGCTGGATGAATCCGGCCGCGTCCTTCTGGTCATAGGCACCGGCGTCATCTTCGAAAGTGACATGCGCCTCGGAATACAGCGAGTGTTCAGACCAGCGCCCAACGGTGCGGGCGTGTCCTTTGTAGAGTTTTAGGCGCACGGTGCCGGTCACGTGGGTTTGCGACGCGTCGATGGCCGCCTGCAGCATGGTACGCTCCGGGCTAAACCAGAACCCGTTATAGATCAGTTCGGCATAGCGCGGCATCAATTCGTCCTTGAGGTGCATGGCTTCGCGGTCGAGGGTGAGCGATTCCATGGCCCGGTGCGCGGCCAGCAGGACGGTGCCGCCCGGCGTCTCGTAGATGCCGCGCGACTTCATGCCGACGAAACGGCCCTCGACCAGGTCCAGCCGGCCAACGCCGTGCTTGCCGCCAAGTTCGTTCAGCTTTGTCAGCATCGCGGCGGGCGACAGTGCCTCACCGTTGATCGCCACCGGGTCGCCCTTGGCAAAGGTGATCTCGATGTATTCCGGCGTGTCCGGCGCCTTCTCGGGGTCGACGGTGCGCTGGTAGACGTAATCAGGCGCTTCCTGCGCCGGATCCTCCAGCACCTTGCCCTCGGAGGAGGTGTGCAGAAGGTTCGCGTCCACGCTGAACGGGGCCTCGCCGCGCTTGTCCTTGGCGATCGGGATCTGGTTCGCCTCGGCAAAGGCCAGCAGCTTGGTCCGGCTGCTCAGGTCCCACTCGCGCCAGGGTGCGATTACCTTGATGTCCGGGTTCAGCGCATAGGCCGACAGTTCGAAGCGCACCTGGTCGTTGCCCTTGCCTGTCGCGCCATGGGCGACGGCGTCGGCCCCGGTCTCGGCGGCGATCTCGACCAGGCGCTTGGAGATCAGCGGCCGCGCGATCGAGGTGCCCAGAAGGTAGAGGCCTTCGTAAACCGCATTGGCGCGGAACATCGGGAAGACGAAGTCGCGCACGAACTCCTCGCGCACGTCCTCGATATAGATGTTCTCGGGCTTGATCCCCAGCAACTCGGCCTTCTTGCGTGCTGGGTCGAGCTCTTCTCCCTGGCCCAGATCGGCGGTGAAGGTCACCACCTCGCAGCCGTATTCGGTCTGCAGCCATTTGAGGATGATCGAGGTGTCGAGGCCGCCGGAGTAGGCCAGGACGACTTTCTTGGGCGTGGACATCGGTGCAACTGCCTTTTCGACTGAACGCGCAGCGGAGTAGTTGGGTTTTGCCTTGCTTGCAAGGGGAAGGCGGTTCAGCCGCGTTCGTCCTTGGGCGATCCCATGACCACATAGGTGGTCAGGGCGGCGACATGGGGCAGGGTGCCCAGAAGATCGGTGTGGAATGCCTTGTAGGCGGCCAGGTCCGCAACCTCGACCCGCAGCAGGTATTCCACCGCGCCGGTGACGTTGTGGCATTCACGCACTGCGGGTGCGGCCGCCATCGCCTGTTCGAACGCGGTTTGCGCCGGTTTGGTGTGGTCGTTCAGATGCACCGTGACATAGGCGGTAAAACCGACACCAAGTGCCGGACGGTTCAGCACGGCGCGATATCCGGTGATCACCCCCGAGCGTTCCAGGTCCTGCACGCGACGCAGGCAGGCCGAGGGCGACAGGCCGACTCGGGTCGCGAGCTCCGCGTTGCTGATCCGCGCATCGCGGGTCAGTTCGTGCAAGATCCTGTCGTTGATGTCATCAAGTTTCGGCATTTCTTGCAAACTTTGCCGCTGTCGTGCAGCAGAACGCAAGCACCTTTGCCTGAAGTTCGCATATCGTTGCGTGATGACGATGGAAGCCCTTGCCGCACTGGCCGCCTTTGCCTTCGTGACCTCGATCACGCCGGGCCCGAACAACCTGATGCTGATGGCCTCGGGGGCGAATTTCGGCCTGCGCCGCACGCTGCCGCACATGTTGGGCGTGGGGTTGGGCTTCATGCTGATGCTGTTGCTGGTCGGATCGGGCCTCACGGGCCTGTTCCAGCGGGTGCCGCTTGCCCGCATGGCGATGCTGGCGTTGAGCGTGACCTTCCTGCTGTACCTGGCATGGAAGATCGCCAACGCGGCGCCGCCCGAACCCGGCGCGCCGCGCGGGCGGCCGATCACCTTTCTTCAGGCTGCCGCCTTTCAGTGGGTGAACCCCAAGGCCTGGGCGATGGCGCTGACCGCGCTGACGGTGCACGCGCCGGGCAACGGGCCCGCCGGGGCGGCCCTGGTCGCGTTGGTCTTCGGGGCGGTGAACCTGCCTGCGGTCGGGTCGTGGACCTTGCTGGGCACCCGGATGCAGCGCCTGCTGGCCACGCCCGGACGGCTACGCCTGTTCAACCGCACGATGGCGGTGCTGCTGCTGACCACGCTGTATCCGCTGCTGAGTTCGCTCTAGGTCTGCGCTTCAGACGGGCGCCTTGGACCGGACGGCAGCGGGGATCAGTACTCCAGCGTCTCGTCGAAACGCGCCCACATCTTCGCGACGATATCGCGTTCGCGCGGCTTGAAGATGTCGGCATCCAGCTTGTCCCAGTCCGCCTTGCGCGAGAATCCGCGGCTGACGTGATCCGGCAGCTCTTCCTTGGGAATGTTGTTTTCCTTGCGGCGCGGCACGTAGACCTTGTCGGCTGCCTGGAAACAGGCCGGGGCGCGTTCCAGTCCCAGATGATCCAGCAGGCGGGCGATTTCGGGGTCCGGGTCGGCGGCTAGGCGCGCGTGCGAGATCGCGTAGTCGATGTTCGAATCCGGATGGTCGATGATCTGCGCCATCTTCACCACGCCCTCCCAGGCGCGACGGTGCGGCACTTTCCAGTAATCGGCCGAGGACAGCACCACGTCATAGGGATGGCGCAGGATGGTGATGTTGCGGCTGTCCGGAAAGCTTTGGTGGAAGGCGTTCCAGTACCACTTGGCGCGGGCCGGCATCTTCATCGTCTTGGGAAAATGCCGCATCACCCACGGCACGTTGATCGGCTTTTGCATCCAGGCCTTGTGGCCGGTGTCCGGGAATGTCGCCAGCATCGTGGCGCGCACTGCCTTGGCGCAGCGTGCGTCGTGGTTCTCGGGGCCGCCCAGTTCGGGGTCGGGGCGGATGATGCCCTTGGATTTCTCGACCGAATGCCAGACGCCGAAGACCATCTGCGCGGTTTCGCCCACCGTCACCATTTCCGGATGACCGCGCAGGATGTTCATGACCAGCGACGTGCCCGAACGGCCGTGAGAGATGAGCGAGATGGGGCGAGTGATGTTGTCTAGTGACGGCATTGGGGTCCGTTTCCGCTTGAATCGGCTTTCCTTACCCCATTCGGGGTATATGCACCATTGCCGAACCGGCGGTTGTCTGCCAGCGACAGGGCGACGCAGCAAATGCAGGGATTTCAGGGCGGCCAACACCCCCGGCGGCGCGCTTGCGCACCCCCGGGGGAAGTCGGGCGGGTGTTGTCATGGACCACTAATGGTCCCCCGACCAACGTTCTGAAAATGTATTGCGGGACCGTTGGCCCGACAAAACGATCGGTCCGAGGTGATGAACCCGGCAAGTCTCGGAACCGGGATTGCCCGATCGCCGGTCACGAACCGATGCATACATTGTATGATAAATTGTCGGCGGAGCCTGTGGCGATTGTCACAACCGGAGCGTTACAGGGGCGATCGGTGAGGCCGCCGGGGATCAGTCGGACAACTCGGCCACCAGCACGCCGGGCATGTCATCGGCGCGGCGGCACTCGGCCGCATATTCCGGCCAGTCCGCCGTCATCCCGGCCAGCGTTTCCTCCAGCCGCAGCTCGCACGCCTCCTGCGAGGCGGCCGTCAACTCGACGCGCTCGATTGGCGTGCACGACAGATCGCCATGCCCGCAGCCCGAGATCAGGATTATGAAAGCCGTTTCCAACATGATCCCGTAACGTATGAACGGGACCTAAGGTTCCCACAGTAGCGTCGCGCACAATCTGGTGAAAAAGATGGCGCGGCCGCGCAGTGACCTCGCGGCAACTGGTGGCGCGGGGCGTGCCGTGCTAGGCCGCGCCGACACCGAAAAGGAGCGATCACGTGCTGAACATGCTGGATTTCCCCGGGCCCGGAGAGGTGCCTCTGCTCATCGCTCACGGGCTGTTCGGTTCGGCCCGGAACTGGAACGTGATCGCCAAACGGCTGAGCGACGAGCGCCGGGTGGTGGCGGTGGACATGCGCAATCACGGCGACAGTCCCTGGTCCGACGACCATTCCTACCCCGCGCTGGCCGCCGACCTGGCCGAGGTGATCGACGCATTGGGCGGGCGCGCCGATGTGATGGGGCATTCGATGGGCGGCAAGGCCGCGATGACGCTGGCCGCGCAATCCCCCGACCGGGTCCGGCACCTTGTGGTCGCGGACATCGCGCCGGTCGACTATTCCCACAGCCAGGCGCCGGTGGTTGCGGCGCTTCAGTCGGTAGACCTGTCGCAGGTGACCCGCCGTTCGGAAGCCGATTCGCAGCTGAAGCCCCACCTGGACGAGGCGATGCTGCGCGCGTTCCTGCTGCAAAGCCTTGCCCTCGAGGATGGCCGTGCGCGGTGGAAGCTGAACCTGGACGCACTGGCGACGCAGATGCCGCTGATCATGGGCTTTCCGACGCTTCAGTCCGGGTTCGACGGCTCGGCCACGGTGCTGCGTGGGGGCGCGTCGGACTATGTCACCGATGACCGCCTGCCGCGCGTCCGCGCGCTGCTGCCCCGTGCCGAGGTCGTCACAATGGACGGGCTGGGCCACTGGCTGCACGCCGAGGACCCGCGCGGGTTCGAGGCCGAGGTGCGCCGGATCCTGGGCTAGTTCGCTTGCGCGGCGTGGGGCAGGGCCTCAGGCCACCCGCTCCAGCGCCAAGGCAATCCCTTGCCCGCCGCCGATGCACATGGTGACGATGGCCCGGTTCGCCTTCGCGCGCTCCAGTTCGGCCATCGCTTTCACGACCAGGATAGCGCCGGTCGCGCCCACCGGGTGCCCAAGGGCGATGGCGCCGCCGTTGGGGTTCACCTTGTCGGGGTCGAGCCCCAGCTCGTGCGACACGGCAAGCGCCTGCGCGGCAAATGCTTCGTTCGATTCGATCAGGCCGACATCGTCCAGCGCCCAGCCAGTCCGCTCCAGCAATGTGCGCACGGCGGGGATCGGACCCAGACCCATCACGTCGGGGCGTACGCCCGCATGGGCATACCCGGCGATCCGCGCCCGAGGCTTCAGCCCCGCGGCATTGGCCGCACCGGCGCGGGCCAGCACGATTGCCGCCGCGCCGTCGTTGATACCGCTGGCATTGCCGGCGGTCACGGTCCCGTCCTTCTGGAACGCGGGCCGCAGACCGGCCAGCGCCTCGGCCGTGGTCTGCTTGGGATGCTCGTCGCGGTCGAAGAGCACGCTGTCGCGCCTTACCTTGACCTCGACCGGGACGATCTGGTCGTCAAAGCGCCCCTCGGCCTGCGCCGCGGCGGTGCGGGTCTGCGAGGTCAAGGCAAAGGCGTCCTGCGCCTCGCGCGTGATCTGGTGTTCTTTCGCGACGTTCTCGGCGGTGACACCCATGTGGCATGTGCCGAACGGACAGTTCAGCGCGCCCAGCATCATGTCGAGCGCGCGGACATCGCCCATTTTCGACCCCCAGCGCCCGGCCGGAAGGATATGCGGTGCACGCGACATGTTCTCGGCCCCGCCTGCGACGGCAAAATTCGCCTCGCCCAGCAGCAGCGCCTGGGTGGCCGACACAACCGCCTGCGCGCCCGAGCCGCACAGCCTGTTGACGTTCATCGCCGGGACGCTGTCGGGGATCCCTGCCTCGATCGCGGCGGCACGGCTGAGGTACATGTCGCGCGGTTCGGTGTTGATCACGTGGCCAAAGACCACCTGCCCGATCTGCCCCGGCTCCAGCCCGGCGCGCTGCATCGCGGCCTCGGTCACGGTGCGGGCCAGGGCGATGGGCGGCGTCCCGGCCAGCGCGCCCCCGAACGTGCCTATGGCGGTGCGGGCGCCGTCCAGGATCACGATGTCGTCGCTCATGTCTTGTCCTCCGGATACGGGCCGTGTCGCGCCGACCCTCTGACGGGCAGTCTGCGGCCGCATCGGTTCATGGACAAGGGGGACTGACGCCCGGTCAGTCCCGGAAAGCGGCAGATACGCGCGCTCAGGCGCCGCTGTGAACCCGGTTACGCCCGGCGTTCTTGGCGGCGTAAAGGTGGTCGTCCGCGCGGGCCAGCAATGACAGGGTGTCATCCGCTTCCGTGCGCTGGGTGACGCCGACAGACAAGGTCAGGTGCCCGATCTGCTGGCGGGTGGACTGGCTGATCCACATGATCTCGGCAAAGGCGACGCGGATCGTCTCGCACAGTACGGCGGCACCCTGTAGCGGCGTTTCAGGCAGCACCAGCACGAATTCCTCGCCCCCCAGGCGCGCCGCGAAATCCTTGCCCTTCGTGTTGCGCTTCAGGATCTGGCCGATGCCGCGCAAAATGTTGTCGCCCGCCGGGTGCCCCCAGGCGTCGTTGACGGACTTGAAATCGT
>JBFHFG010000166.1:0-6523 GCA_041583815.1 Halovulum sp. | reverse complement strand
GCGTCGACCCGGCCTTGTACGCCGTCGACGACATCGCGCACCGTGGACGCCTTGCGCCCGACACCGCGCAGGATGCCCATGATGATCGCGAGGTTGTTTTTCACCCGGTGATCCATTTCCCGCAGCATCAGATCCCGCAGACGCGAGGCTTCCTCTTCGGCGGTAACGTCTGACATGACGCCCAGGACCGGCCCGCGCCGACGCATTCCCACCGGTCGGCCAACCGCGTGAATGATGCGCGACCGGCCGCCCTGGGTCACAAGGCGGAACCTGACGTCGATCTCCTCGCCGCGTCGGACATCCTCCAGCTCGCGAACCAGCCGCGCCACCTCTCCGCCGGGCAGCTGGCGCACCAGTTGTTCAAGCGGCACCGACCCGGCACCATCGAACCCCAGGTGATCGGCGCAGGTGTCATCGAATGTCACGCGCCCCTGGATCGCATCGTATTCCCACACACCAAGTCGCGTCACCTCAAGGGCCAGACGCAGACGTTCGCCTTCGCTTTCCAGCGCGCTGTGCAGGCGCAGGGCGTCCGAGATGTCCGTGAATACCAGCGTCGCGCCGTTCACCGTGCCGTCGCGCATGCGATAGGGCGTGACCAGCAGCTTCCACGTCCGGGCGCCACCCGGTTCCTCGACCTGCATGTTGCGGATCTTGCCGCTGCGCACGGCCTCGGTCACGGCCTCCAGCACCTGCGCGCTGTCGTCGAGGAGCGAGGTCACCTCGGATAGCGGCCGACCGCGGTCGCCGGCGCGGAAGGGATAGATGGTCAGGATCGCTTCGGTGAAATTCCGGATACGCAGGCGGTTGTCCACCACGACCAGCGGCAATGCCGTCGAGGCGAAGAAGTTCATCAGGTCCGCGTTCGCGATCGATAGCTCGTCGACCTTGGATTTCAGTTCGTCGTTGACAGTGGCCAGTTCCTCGTTGGTGGACTGGAGTTCCTCGTTCATCGACATCATTTCTTCGTTGGAGCTTTTCAGCTCCTCGTTCGCGGTCTCCAGTTCTTCGACGGTGGTGTGCAGGCGTGCCCGCGTGGTGCGCAGCTCTGCCTCGAGGCTTTGGACATGGCTGTCCGAGGGCTGCAACTCGACCAGGTCTTCGTCATCTGTGGGGCGGAACCGGTCGCGATCGCGAAACACAAGCAGAATGGTCCGGTCCGGCAGCGGATCGGCCAGCAGATCGAACGACTGCGCGCCATACTCGGATTGCGCGGTCAGGTCCCGCACGACCACCCTCTTGCCTTCGGCGCATTGGCGCACCGCGGCAGACATCGCCTCGCGCACACCCGGCCGGGCAAGGGATTGCGCGCTGCGCCCTTCGTTCCCGGTCGGCGCAAGGTCCAGGTACTTGCCCAACTGCCCGGTCGAGGCACGGATATCGCCCGCCGCCGAAACCTGGATCGTTGCCGGGGCGTAGTGCTTCAATACATGTTCGGCCGCCTGGCTGCCGCGAAACTCCACCCGGGTGGCTGCGGTGTCATTGCCCAGGCGCCGGATACCGGGTGCGCCGGTGACGCCAGTAGGCAAGCGAAGCGGATACTCTGACGTTCCCTCTTGCCGGCGGAAGATCCTGGCGCGCTGATCGATGCAGTCGAACAGGTGTTCGTGGCGCCCGATGCTTTCTGAGGGCCCCAGGAACAACACGCCGCCCGGATTCAGCGCATAGTGAAAGATGGGTAGTGCCTCGGCCTGCAAACGCTCGCCGAAATAGATCAGAAGATTGCGACAGCTCAGCAGATCGACGTTCGAGAATGGAGGATCGCGCACGACGCTGTGCAGAGAGAACCGGATCATGTCGCGTAGCCGGGCGGTGAACTGAAACTGCCCGTCGTGGGCCAGCGTGTACCGCTCCTGCATCTCTTCGGGTATGTCGGCGAGCGCCGACAGCGGATAGGTCCCCTGCCGCGCCATACCCAGCATCTGATCATCGATGTCGGTGGCGAAGATCTGGATCATGATCGGGCGCTGTTGCAGCCGAACCTCTTCGGCGACCAGCATCGCGATGGAATAGACCTCTTCACCGCTGGAACAGCCGGGAATCCAGATCCGGATATCCTGATCGCCCGCATCGCGAACCAGCGGCGCGATGGCATGCTTGCGCAGCGCGTCAAAGAACTCGCCGTCGCGGAAGAACCGGGTGACGTTGATCAGCAGTTCACGGAACAGCGTTTCGCATTCCTGCGGATCGCTTCGAAGCCGTTGCAGGTATTCGTCGGAGCTGTTGATGTTCAGGACCTGGATCCGTCGCTCGATCCGGCGCACAAGCGTCGACCGTTTGTAGCCCGAGAAGTCATGGCCTATCGTCTTTCGGACCACCGTGCAGATATCTTCGATGCCTTGCTCGACGGTGCGCGCCAGCGTGTCGCTGGACTCCATCACCGAGCTGTGCGCATGAAACTGCACGATGGTGTCGACGATCTGGTCCGGAACGCAGGTAAAATCCACCAATCCGGTGGACTGCGCCGACAGCGGCATTCCGTCATACCGGGCGGTCGACGGTTCCTGTGCGATGCAAAGCCCGCCATGTTCCTTGATTGCTCGCAGACCGGCGCTGCCGTCGCCGCCGGTACCGGAAAGGATCACACAGACCGATCGGCGCCCCTGGTCGATGGCAAGGCTTTCGAAGAAATCATCGATCGGGCGACGCAGCCCGCGCGGCTTCTCGAATTCGGTCAGCCGCAGTTGGGCGTTCTCGATACTCAGTCCCTGGCCGGGCGGGATGATATAGACCTGTCCCGGCTGAACCTTCTCGCCGCCCGTGGCCTGGTGCACCTCCAGCGCGGTATGCCTGTCCAGCAGTTCTGCCAACAGGCTTTCGTGGTTGGGGTCGAGGTGCTGGATCACGACATAAGCCAGACCACTGGACGGTTCGGCCACCGCCAGCATCTCGCGTATGGCTTCCAGCCCACCCGCCGACGCCCCGATTCCGACGATACAGATCGGCGCCTCTGACCGATCGGCATCAATCATCGGCAAATCCCATCGTTTCGACGTCGGACACGCGCCGCGTCACTGCATGGACTCGTCGATCGACAGGCGGGCGATGGTCGCGGCAGATTCAGCAAGGATCCGTGCGGACCCGATCATCGCCAGCCCGAATTCGCGACTGATGACATCGACGTCGCTCAGCCGTTTGCCAAGTTCGGCATCACTGCCCGCCAGCCGCGTTCGCCGATCCGCATCGGTCAGATCGAACTGAGAGGCGATGATGTAGCGCGTCACGCCGCTACGGTCGCGGAGCCTGCTCATGAACACAAAATTGAGGAAGGCTTCGCCGTTCTTGCGGTAATTGAGGATGGGGAACCGGCCGGAATCCGCACGTCCGTCATGCACGAAGTCGCGTAGCGCATGCCGCTGATCCGCGGTTGTCCCTTCTCCCTGCAGGAAACGGCAGTTGACGCCTTCCACCTCGGTCCGGTCGTACCCGGTCAGGGTGCAGAACGCCTCGTTCACAAGAACAAGAGGCGCATCGGGGCCGCCATCGGACAGGGCCAATGCCACGCCCGACCTTTCGAACTGCTCTTCCAGCGCGCGAGGCAGAGCAGCGATCGCCTCAACCATTCAAAAATGTCCCCATCAATCGGATCATCCGCGTAACGCTTCTGATTGTGGTGCATCCGGCCGGGCGGTCAACCCTGCCCTTCATGCATTTCTGGACGGTTGCGCTGCCTTCCGGACCTACCCTGCCGCCCTGCTCAGGAACTCTTGCACCTCGGCCATCTGCGGGATCGCTTCAGCGGCGCCTTTCCGGCGAACCTGCAGTGCAGCCGCCGCGCCGGCCACATCGAGCGCTTCGTGCGGCGTGCGCCCCGTATCGATCGCCGCAAGAAAATAGCCAAGGAACGTGTCGCCCGCGCCGGTCGTGTCCACCGGCGTCACCTTGTGAGCCGGTTTCGCTATCGGCTCGCCGTCCGCAGGCCGATACTCGGCCCCGTCGCCGCCTCGGGTCACCAGCAGGTCCAGGTGGGGTGGAATGTTCTGCGCACCGCCAATGGCTTCGACCAGTTGCTGCATCTCGACGGCGTTGACCGAAAGGAGGTCGACCTGATCGAGCAACCCGGCCGCGGTCCCGACATCGAACGGTGCTGCCGAGTAGGCCACCTTCAGGCCCAGCCCGTGCGCCTCGGCGGCACAGAATGCCGTCTGATTGGTCTCATTCTGGAACAGCAGCCAGTCACCGGGCTTTCCCGACCGAAGCGCGGTCGAAACCGCTTCATCCGCAACGTGGGCATTCGCGCCCGTGTCCAGAACGATCAGGTTCTCGCCGGTTCCGTCGACGAGGATTGTCGCGCTTCCCGTCTCGACACCATCGACGGCGGCAATCGCGTCGCAATCGACCCCGAGGGCCGCGATCATCCGCAGCGCCTTGGCATCGCCCGCGCCCACCGCACCGATATGCACCACTGCAGCGCCCGCTGCGGCAATCGCGACGGACTGGTTCAGCCCCTTGCCGCCCAGTCCAACCGAAACAGAATCCGCAGCCAAGGTCTCGCCCGGCGCGGGGAACCGCGGGACGCGCAGGACCCTGTCCCAGTTGATCGACCCGACATTGAAGATGGTCATGGCACACCGCTCCGACTTGGTTTTGCCCGACATGCGGGGCCCAAAGCGGGGCGCACGGTCAAACTGCACCGCCCCGCGCCTTTCTGGCTATCGCCCGGATTGTGCGGGGGCAAGATCGGATGGGATATCGGTACCAAGCCGCGCGCCGAAGATCAGAAGGTCATTCGGACTCAGCGGGCGTCAGTGGATCCCTCAGTTGGCGCGCCCTTGATCTCGTGCCGGATGTCGCGTGCATCCAGAACCGGCGACGCGTCCATGTCCTTGGCATCCAGCATCCCGGCGACGCGTTCCAGCGAGGCGACGATCATCGCCTGTTCCCACTCTTCCAATGCCTGGAACTTGCGAACGTACCGCTGATGCAGGGGATCGGGCGCCTCTTCTATGGTGCGCCGCCCCATGTCGGTGATCAGGATATTGGTCTGGCGACGGTCCGTGCGGGATTTCTCACGCACCACCACGCCCTGGCGGACCAGCCGGTCGACCAGCGAGGTGACCGTCGCCTGCGAAACGCGCATGCGCTGCGCGATCGCGGTTGCCGTGCAGTCCCCCCGCTCGGCCACCACCTGAAGCACGCGGAACTGCACCGAAGTCAGCCCCGAGGACTGCGCAAGCTCCCTGCCGAACAGTTCGGTCGCGCGCAGAATGCGGCGCAACGCGATCAGACTGGCATCCGTTCGGTTCATAAGATCCCCATGCTGGCGGCGGACCGCCTAAAATTGCAGATCAGGTCGGCAAGATCAATAGAGTCATCAAAGCGACGCAATTCGCATAACTAAGTTTCGCTAAACGAAAATTCTTAGTTTTTCGCATATTTTTCAGCCAATTATCCCGGATTAGACTATTTTTTCCTTAGCCATTGAAAGCATATGGGGGCAATGCTATTTAGCCTATCAAAGCAATTTGGAGGTCACGTCCCGCATGCAGAACACGCTCGAACTTCTTAGGAAGCCGGCGACCGGTCAGCCGACGCTGCGCAAACCCCGCCCCGAGGATGGCGCGGCGGTCTGGGAACTTGTGAAAGCCTGCAAGCCGCTGGACGAGAATTCCATGTACTGCAACCTGGTCCAGTGCGACCACTTCCGCGACACCTGCGTCGTCGCCGAGGTCGACGGAAACATCGCCGGATGGGTGTCTGGCTATGTTCTGCCGGACGACAACAGCACGCTGTTCATATGGCAGGTCGCCGTTTCCCCCGCGGCGCGCGGCCTGGGTCTTGGCCGAAAAATGCTGAGCCACCTCAAGGATCGTGGCGCGTGCGCGAACATCGAGCGTTTGCAGACCACGATCACCAGCGACAACGACGCCTCTTGGGCGTTGTTCCGCAGCTTTGCCGAGAAGCAGGGCGGTACGCTGAAATCCGAACCCTACTTCACCCAGGAAGACCACTTCCGGGGCAAGCACGACACCGAGAACATGGTCACCATCGACCTACGGGTACAGGCGCGCAAGGCAGCCTGACCCACGCGCCTTCGCGCGAACCCAATTCTCCTAAACGAGGAAACCGATATGCCGACTGACTCGTCAGCCGATACCACTATCTTTACCCGCCGCGAATCCGAAGCCCGCAGCTATTGCCGTGGCTTCGATACGGTGTTCACCACGGCCAGCGGCTCTATCATGAGCGATGCCGAAGGGCGCGACTACATCGACTTCCTGGCCGGCTGCTCATCGCTGAACTACGGGCACAACGATCCGGACATGAAGGCCGCGCTGATCGACCATATCTCGGGCGATGGCATTGCGCATGGGCTGGACCTGCATACGCAGACCAAGGCCCGGTTCCTGGAGGCGTTCGAGCAGCACATCCTGAAGCCGCGCGACATGGATCACCGCCTGATGTTCACTGGCCCGACCGGCGCCAACGCGGTTGAAGCCGCGATGAAGATCGCCCGCAAGGTGACAGGCCGCACGAACATCGTGTCCTTCACCAACGGGTTTCACGGCGTGACCATGGGCGC
>JBFHFG010000165.1:0-6523 GCA_041583815.1 Halovulum sp. | reverse complement strand
CGCGAAAATCGTTCGGCGTGTCCGACGCGGGAACCTGCAACGGCTCTACATGCCACACGGCCGGATCGTGATCGACAGTCCTGACAACATAGGCGAGGTACCCCGCCAGTCCCAGCAATCCCAGAATGACGATCACGAGCATTGTCTTCATGGCTTTATTCCGCGGCTTTCTGCGAGGCGCTTTCCGCCTCTTCCAATTGTTCGGCCTTCTGTTCGACCATTTCGACAATGTGATCGATCATCTTGTCATTATCTAGGCGATGATCCTGTTTTCCTGCGAGGTAGACCATTCCGTGCCCGGCCCCGCCACCGGTGAAGCCGACATCGGTCATCAGCGCCTCACCCGGGCCGTTCACGACGCAACCGATGATCGACAGGCTCATCGGGGTCTTGATGTGCTCCAGCCGCTTTTCCAGGATCTCAACGGTCTTGATCACGTCAAATCCCTGGCGGGCGCAGGACGGGCAGGAAATGATGTTCACGCCACGATGGCGCAAGCCCAGGGACTTCAGGATCTCGTAGCCGACCTTCACTTCCTCGACCGGATCGGCCGAAAGGCTGACGCGGATCGTATCGCCGATCCCCATCCACAACAGGTTGCCCAGGCCAATGGCGGACTTGATCGTACCGCTGGTCAGGCCACCCGCCTCGGTGATCCCAAGGTGGATCGGCGCATCCGTGGCATCCGCCAGCCCCTGGTAGGCGGCGGCGGCCAGGAACACGTCCGAGGCCTTGGCGCTGATCTTGAAGTTGTGGAAGTCGTTGTCTTCCAGAATGCGAATGTGGCGCAGGCCGCTTTCGACCATCGCCTCGGGGCACGGTTCGCCGTATTTTTCCAGCAGGTCCTTCTCCAGGCTGCCCGCGTTGACACCGATGCGGATCGAGCAATCGTGGTCCCGCGCGGCCCTGATGACCTCGCGCACCCGATCTTCGGAACCGATGTTGCCCGGGTTGATGCGCAGGCAGGCAGCGCCGGCCTCGGCGGCCTCGATCCCACGCTTGTAGTGGAAATGGATGTCCGCGACGATCGGCACCGGACTTTCACGCACGATCTCTTTCAGGGCGGTGGTCGAGCCTTCGTCGGGGCACGAAACGCGGACGATATCCGCGCCCGCCTCGGCGCAGGCCTGCACCTGGGCGATGGTGGCGGCGGCATCGGTCGTCAGCGTGTTCGTCATCGTCTGCACGCTGATCGGGGCATCGCCGCCGACCAGGACATTCCCGACACTGACCTGCCGACTTTTGCGGCGGTAGATATTGCGCCACGGTCGAACGTGGTTCTGCATGATGAATGGGCTTCCGCTTTGGACGTTGCGTCGGCTCTCGATGTAAACAAACCGCCGCGGGATGTCACGGGGCCGGGCTATTCCGTCGCGGGCGGAAGGTTGAGCGCGCTTACGGTGGCAGAAATAAGTTCTGGCGGGTCAGACAGCTCGGGGTACGCGCTGCGCACGACATCAGGCAGCAACGAGATGTTCTTGACCACCGATGCCCCATTGCCCAACGGGCCATAGCTGACATCGTTCAGCGCAAGATAGACAGACCCCGCGTTGCCCGCGCGCAGCAGCGGCTGTTGGTCGATGTCGGTGGGCAAGGTATAGGTCTCGCCGGTGTCGAGGATCTTCTCGAACAGGACGGTGCCGTTCGCCTGGTAGATACGCACCCAGGCGGGCTGGCGCGCCACGACGTGCACGACCGGGGCGGCCGCTGGTTCGCGGACGACCGGTTCGGGCTGTTCAGATGCGATGACGGCCCGCAGCACCGTTTCGGGATCCGGCGTTTCCGGGTCCACGCTGGCGGTGATGAACAGGCCGCTTTGCGACGGGTCGATATCCACGATCGGCCCATCCCGGCTTTCGACGACCGGAACTTCCAGTTCGCGCGGCTGGTAAAGGCGGGCCAGGTCGACCTCGGTCGGCTCTTCGGACACGGCGGTGACGGAAAGCGCGGTGTCCTCGGGGTTCAGCACCGGTGCCTCCAGCCCCGCCACGTCGGACAGCGTGTCCGGGCGTTGATCGACCGGCACGATGGTCACGCGCTGGATGTTCTGCAGGACGCGGTATCCGCCATAGGCGACACCACCGACGAGCATTGAAAGGACCAGAACAGAACCGATTGCCGACACCGACATCCGCTCGAACAGGCCCGGTTTCAGATCCGACGCGGGCACCCGCAGGGAGCGCATCAGAGGATCATCCGACGAAACCTTGACCGGCCCCGAAGCCACGATGCGGCCACTGTTGTCCGACTGACGGTTGCGCAGGGCGGCATTCACGCCATTGAAGCCGCTTTCATGGCAGAAACGAGCGAATACAAGATCGGGGTCGAGGTTGAGGTATCGGGCGTAAGACCTGACGTAACCCGCGACAAAACCATGGTTCGGGAACACCGCCATATCGCAGTTCTCTATCGCGGCGATATAGGACGCACGGATCCGCAATTCGCGCTGAACGTCCAGCAACGACTTGCCAAGCGTCGCCCTTTCGCCCCTCAGGTGATCGCCAAGCGTCACCTCATAGGCGTCAAAGCCGCGCGGTCCGATATCCTGCTCCACACTGCCCATCAATTCGCGTGCCGCCCTTTCTCTGCTCGCACTGGACGAACGAATCGTATGCCCTGCCAATCATTACTTTTTTGAGGCATTAATAACATTGATTCCGTTTATTGTGGACGAAGATGTATCTTCGTCGATGTTTATCGGGTCGGTTGAGGCAACCGGGACGCGCCACCGCGTACCGATACCTCCCCGGACATCCGTTCGGCACCAACGATGCGCGCCCCCATTCTCCGCGCGCCACGTCATAACACCAAGTCGTGATCGTGCAACACGCACAGGGCCTACGTGACCCAACGCCAACTGCCTGGAACCCGGGATCACGGGGGGCGAGCAACGGCCAGCCACCCACGCATGCAGGATCCGAAATTTAAGAATATGAATATCAGTTACTTGCGAGGCATTCTGACAAAATCATCTGAACGAGGGCCGCTGCAAGATCCCAGCACCCACAACATCTCACAAAGCATAGTTCCGTCGATCTATTCCCACGACAGGCACCTATTCAGCACGCCGCAAGTTCATATCGTTTGCGCTTATCGAACAAGACAAATCAAACGCTCATATCGCCCATCGAAAACTGCAGTCCGCATTGCCGTCACCTAATGATCGCGCCTGTGGCCATCCGCGTGGCGCCGGCCAAAGACGCGTACCGGGCGGCGGAAATCAGCCGACCGGGTCAATAGATGTAGCGGATACGATCGGCCCAATACCGCTCCAGCCGGCGCAGTGCGGTGTTCAGCTCCTCTTGCGACAGGTCGCCAAGCCGGGATTTTGACTGCAGGTCATGCGCCTGGTCGCGGAACAGTTCGGATACGATGGCCGAAATCTTGCGGCCCTTGTCCGTCAATCGAACGCGCACGGCGCGGCGGTCCACATGGCATTTCTCGTGATGCATGTACCCGGCCTCGACCAGCTTCTTCAGGTTGTAAGAAACGTTGGAGCCCTGGTAGTAACCGCGCGTCTTCAGTTCCCCGGCGGTCACCTCGTTTTCGCCTACGTTGAAGATCAACAGCGCCTGCACGGCGTTGATGTCCAGGATGGCAAGCCGCTCGAACTCGTCCTTGATCACGTCCAGCAACAGGCGATGCAGCCGCTCGATCATGGACAGAAGGTCAAGGTACCCGGCCAGGTGTCCGGGGTCGTCGTGCGTGATGTCGGGTGTCGGGTTTTCCGTCAGCGCTTTCATGAATCGATTTCCGTTTCGTCTGGGATGTTTCCCCCGAAACTTCACGGATATCGAAAATATCTGGTTAATCCGGAAAGCGGCGGTCAGCCAATTCCGTGAAAGCGACGAACCGGGTCCAGAACCGGCCCCAACGCAGCTGGAGAAGGCTGCTGTCCGGTGATCCAGGCATACAGTTCCTGGTCGTTCTCGGACAGCATCGTCTCATAGCCGACCAGTTCGTCCTCGGTCATGTCCGCAAGGCGCGCATCCGCATAGGGGCCGAGAATCAGGTCCATTTCCTTCATTCCGCGACGCCAGCTGCGCAGCAGCAATCGTTTCAGACGGGGGGACAGGTCGGGTGCGGGTCTCATGTCATTCTCTCAGCAATCCGACCAGTCGCCGCTCCAACCGGAGGGTTCGCTTGGTCAGTTCGGCCTGCATCTCGCGGATCTCGCGCAATTCCGCGACCAGGCCTTGTACCTCGGAGGCGGGCGGCAGGGATTCGCGATAGGATACCCCCTGCCCTTCGCCGCTCATCAACCAGATGATCGAGGCGTTCAGGACGCCCGCCAGCATCTGCAGCTTGTTCGCACGCGGCTCGGACCGGTCCTCTTCCCAGTTCTGCAGGGTCGCGGTCTTGATGCCCAGTCGGCGCGCTAGCTGGGCCTGGCTCATGCCCATGGCCTCGCGCGCGGCGGCGATTCGGTCCCCGAAGGTCGCGGCTTCGTCGGAAAAATCGCGATCGTCGGCAATGTCGTCGGGTTCGGTCAAAGCTTCCTCCGTCAGACGAGTGCTATCCACAGAACCCCCTGACCGCAAGTCCGGCGCATCCGTGCGCGACCCGAAATGGCCCGAACCCGTCCTTTCGCAGGAACCGCGTCGTAACCCGGTTCCAGAAACGCGAAAGGCCCCGCAAGGGGGCCTTTGCATCGGATCGATACCGTGTCAGGACTCGTCGTCGAGCGCCTCGACGGCCTTCTGCAGCTCGTCCTTCGAGACCTTCTTCTCGGTGACCTTGGTCAGTTCGACGATGTAGTCGACGACCTTGTCCTCGAAGATCGGCGCGCGCAGCTGCTGCTGGGCGCCCTGGTTCTTCTGGATGAACTCGCAGAAGGCACGCTCCTGCCCCGGGTACTGCCGGGCCTGCGCCATCATCGCCTGCTGCATCTCGGCATCGGTGACGGTGACTTCGGCCTTGTTGCCGACCTCGGCCAGCAAGAGGCCCAGGCGCACGCGACGCTCGGCCAGCTTGTTGTGCTCGTCGGTGGGCTCGATCTCGGGGTGATCATGACCCTGATGGTCGGGGTTTTCCTCGTGCCACAGCTGATGAGCGATCTGCTTGGCCTCGGTCTCGACCAGGCTCGGCGGCAGGTCGAAGTCGAACAGCTCGTCCAGCTTGTCCATCAGGTTGCGCTTCAGCACCTGGCGGGCGGCACCGGCGTATTCGTCGGCCAGACGCTCGCGGACCTGCGCTTTCAGCGCGTCCAGATCGTCCATGCCGAACCGCTTGGCCAGTTCGTCATCGATCGGCGCGGCCTTGGGTTCCTTGACGTCCTTGATCTTGCACTCGAAGACCGCGTCTTTCCCGGCCAGCGCCTCGGCCTGGTATTCCTCGGGGAACGAAACGTTGACGTTGCGCTCCTCGCCGGCCTTGGCACCTTTCAGCTGATCCTCGAAACCGGGGATGAAGCTGTTCGAACCCAGCACCAGCGGGTAATCCTCGGCCGAGCCACCGTCAAAGGCCTCGCCGTCGATCTTGCCGACGAAGTCGATCACGACCTGGTCGCCGTCCTGGGCCTCTTCGCCCTCGGCACGCGACTCGAAGTGGTTGGCCGAATTCGCCAGATTGTCCAGCGCCTCGTTCACCGACTCGTCGTCGATCTCGGTGACCAGCTTTTCAAGCTCGATGGTCGAGAAATCAGCCTCGGGAACCTCGGGCAGCGCTTCGTAGCTCAGCGCGACCTCGACATCCTGGCCCTCTTCCCAGTCCTCGTTCGTCATCTTGACGTCGGGCTGCATGGCAGGACGGTCGCCGGTCTGCTCGAAATGCTCACGCATCGCGTCGTCGATGCTTTCCTGCATCGCCTCGCCCAGAACCGACTTGCCGAACATCTTCTTCATCAGCGCAGCCGGGGCCTTGCCCTTGCGGAAGCCCTTCATCTGGAAGTTCTTGCGCGCCTCTTCCAGCTTGGCGTTGACTTTCTGGTCCAGCTCTTGCGCGGTCAGGGTGATCGCGTAAGCCCGCTTCAGTCCTTCGTTCTGGGTCTCGGTGACCTGCATCCGTCCGTTGTCCTCATTGCCGTGTTTCTGCCCGCCGCAGACGCCTGGTACGGGTGGAGGGACTTGAACCCCCACGCCTTGCGGCACCAGAACCTAAATCTGGCGTGTCTACCAATTCCACCACACCCGCATACCGCGTTCCGGGCGCCGGGCGTCCCGAAATCCCGCGCCTTCTAGCAAAGCGATCCGGCGGGGGCGAGGGGAAATTTCACGGTCGGGTGTCACATACGCCGACAACCGCCGCCATTCGCCTGCCTGCCCTGCCCGCCTAGGCCACGCCAAGGGCGCGAAACACCGCCGGCAACTGGTCTGGCAAGTCCTCGGCGATCAGACCGGGGCCGAAGTGGCGGGCGCATTCGACATGCAGCCACGCGGCGGTCTCGGCGGCGGGTTTCGGCGCAAAGCCCCGCGCCATCAGACCGGCGATGAACCCTGCAAGCACGTCGCCCGCCCCCGCCGTCGCAAGCCAGGGCGCGGCCCGGTCCCCGTGCGCCGGATTGACCGCTGCTGCACCGGTCTGG
>JBFHFG010000164.1:0-6625 GCA_041583815.1 Halovulum sp. | reverse complement strand
GAGACCGACAGCGGGGGTGACTCCCGCGCGTCGATCAACCTGGACATCACCCGCTCCGTCCGGGCGCGCGCCAGCGTGGACGACGAAGGTGAGACGTCAATCGGGATCTTCTTCGAAAGAGATTACTGACCGTGCCCTGCCTCAGTATTTCGAGCCTTGCGGGCGGCGCGGGGCGGACGGAGTCGGACTTGTGCTGAACCCGGTCGTTCATGTCGACACGATGGTCTATCGCCGCCCTCGCTTCGGCTGGCGCGACTGGTTCCGCGTCGGACAGCTGGTGTTCGCAGGGATCGGCGAGAAGCGCCTGTCGCTGTTGTCTGCCGGTGTCGCCTTCTTCGGAATGCTGGCGCTGTTTCCGGCGCTGACCGCCTTTATCGGGCTGTTCGGCTATGTCTCGGACCCGGTGGTGGTGCGCGAAAACCTGGTGGTGCTGGAAACCGTGGTGCCAGACGACGTACTGATGCTGGTCGAGCGTGAGATCGACCAGCTTATCAGCGCGCGGCGCAGCACGCTGGGCGTCGCCTCGATCGTGTCGATCATCCTGGCCACGATAAGCACCCGTGCGGGCGTCAACGCTCTGATGATGGGGTTGAGCCTGATCGGCCATGCGCGGGGGATGCGCGGATTCTTCCACAACATGCTGGTCGCGTACTCGCTGACGCTGATGTTGATCCTGGTCGGGCTGGTGGCGCTGACCATGCTGGTCGTGGTGCCGACGGTGCTGGCGCTGTTCCCGCTGTTCGTCGTCAGCCCCGGCACGATCCAGATCCTGCGGTGGAGCATCGCCGTCGCAACGGTGGGACTGGGGATCGGCGTTCTTTACCGGTTCGGCCCGGCGCGTCGGGCCAAGCGTGGCGGCGTTCTTTCCGTGGGCAACATCCTTGCGACGCTGCTGTGGATCGTCGCCTCGGTGCTGTTCTCGCTATACCTGAGCACGTTCGCCAACTACAGCCAGGTCTACGGCCCGCTGGGTGCCGTGATCGCACTGCTGATGTGGCTGTACGTCAGCGCCTTCGTGGTGCTGCTGGGCGCCGAGGTCAACGCCGAAATGGAGGCCCACGCCATTGACCTGATCTGCCGGCGAAACCCCCGGCTGGACCTGGGTGACGGGTCGCCCGCCCGGTATGTCCCGGACGAGCTGGAGCGCGCCTAGGCGGTCAAAGCCCGCATTCGGCGGCGAAGGCGTCCTGCAGATCCTCGACCGCGACGCCGATCAGCCGGTTCGTCGGCTTGTCGCCGCCTGAGATCACCTCGCGCAGGTAGATGTCCTGAATCGGGTGCTGGTTGTTGCCGAACCGGAAATCGCCGCGCGTCGAAGCGAAATCGGCCTCGCGCAGCGCGGCGCGAAACGCATCCTGGTCCGCGATGTCCGCCTTTTCTGCGGCCGACAGGATCAGGTTTGCCGCGTCATAGCCTTGGCTGGCGTACAGGGTTGGCGTCCTGCCGTACTTCTCGCGGAAGGCTGAGACGAAGGTTGCGTTCGCCTCGTTCTCCAGGTCGTGCGCCCACTGCGAGGTGTTCTTGACCCCGATCGCGGCGTCGCCGACGGCGCCCAGGATCACCTCGTCGAACGAGAATGCCGGGCCATAGACCGGCAGATCCACGCCCGAGGCGGCGTATTGTTTCATGAACGCGATCCCCATGCCGCCGGGCAGGAAGAAGAATACGCTGTCGCCGCCGCTGGCGCGGATCTGCGCGATCTCGGCGGCATAATCGGTCTGGCCCAGCTGGGTATAGATCTCGGCCTTGGGGTCGCCGTACTTCGACTTGAAGCCGGTCAGCGCATCGGTGCCTGCTGGGTAGTTCGGCGCCAGGATCACGGGGGCTGTCAGCCCGGCGTCCTTCATGTGCGCACCCATCGCCTCGTGCAGGTTGTTGTTCTGCCATGCGACGTTGAAATAGTTCTCGTGGCACAGCTTTCCGGCCAGTTGCGACGGTCCCGCGTTGGGCGAGATGTAAATCGTGCCGCCGCGCACCGCGCCCGGAACCACCGCCATCGCAAGGTTCGACCAGATGATGCCGGTCAGGATGTCCACCTTTTCGCGCTGGACCAGTTCGTCGGCCAGCGACTTGGCCACATCGGGCTTCTGCGCGTCGTCGCGGACGATGACCTCAAGGTCCGATCCCGCCAGTTCCATCGCCAGCAGGAAGCCGTCGCGTACGTCCACACCCAGGTGCGCGCCGCCGCCCGACAGGGTGGTGATCATGCCGATCTTCGGCGCGGCGGCCGCAGGCAAGGCAAGCGCCAGCGACAGTGCCGCGGCGGTAAGCATGCGTTTCATGATAGGAATTCTCCCCGTTTCAACCGATTTTGCGCCATCTGAGCGGGTTTCCCGCCGCCTGTCGAGGGTAAGCCGACAGCAAGCTTGCGATTGCAGGCGCAACAATTCACGATTATGCCCGCATTGCCGCAGAAACAGCGGCCGTCTGCGTTGGGGAACTATATGGCGCTGAGATACAATGCGAACCTCGAGGTCCAGTACCCGGAGGAAACGCTGCTGGGGCAGCTGAGCGATGCCGCACGGGCAGACCTGAAAGTCCGTTGGAACGAACGGACCTACGAGTCCGGCCAGATGATTCTGGATGTCGAGGATACACCGGGCGAGGTGATGATCCTGTTGCAGGGTGCGGTGCGAGTCGCAAACTTTTCTGCACGCGGGCGCGAGGTGTCGTTCACGGGTATTGAGGAAGGCGACTGCTTCGGCGAATTCGGTGCAATCGACGGCGAGCCGCGTTCGGCCAGCGTGTTGGCCATCGCCCCGACCCGTGTCGCCCTGATCCCTGATCACGCCTTTCGCGCCCTGCTGGAAAAGCATCCGGATCTGAGCATGGCGCTGCTGCGTCGCCTGACCGAGAAGCTGCGCGTCCTGACCCGGCGGGTTAGTGAGTTCACGGCGATGCGGGCCGACGACCGTATCCGCCTCGAGGTGCTGCGCATGTTCCAGGCGGCCAAGTCCGATGACGGAAGCGCCCTGTTGTCCAATCCGCCGACGCAGGCAGCGCTGGCAGCGCTTGTGTTCACCAACCGCGAAGCGGTGGCGCGCGAGATCGGCCGGATGAAGCGGCTCAAACTGATCGAGCGTCGCGGCCGCGCGCTGTATGCTCCCGATGTGACCAAGATCGAGGTTTACCAGCAGGCCGAATCCGGCAATTGAGCCGGGATCGGTGGGCGTTAACGCCGTCTTTACCCAGAGTCCTGCATAAACGGTGCGCCTTCGGTCGGCGCGCATACGCGCGCACCGGGGCGAATTCTCACGAGATTCATGCAGAACGGGCCGCTGCCCGCACGCCCATGCCGCCTTGGGGGCGGCGGCGGTCCTTCAGGGGAAGGCTTGCCATGACAAATCCATTCAGCCGCCGCGCGTCGTCGCTGTCCGGTCCGGGCGTCGACTATGTTCCGGTGACACCGGATGACGCCACCGATCTGGCCGACGTTGCCGCATCGCTTTACGTTGAGGGTGGCGGTGCCGTCACCTTCACCACGGTAAAGGGACCGGTACGCACGGTTTCGGTGCCGGATCACGGCTGGGTCGTTTGCGGCGCGGTGCGGGTCCACGCGACCGGCACCACCGCCAGCGGCATCCACGCCGTGGTGGTTTCGTGAGGTTCGGACCGGGATTGGGTCTTGCCGCGGCGCCTGCTCTCAGCCATCGCCGCAAGGCCTCCGGGCGGGTTGTTCCGCCTGGGCTGATCCCGGACCCGCAGGCGCGGCTTGACGATCCGTCCGGCTGGATGCTGGAAGGCGGGTTCACCCCCGTGCCCGGTGCGATCGCCAAGACGGATTTCTCGTCCGCCGGTACCGCGGGTTTCGATACCGCGGTGCCTGCCGGGGACGTCTGGGTGGCCTATACGCTGACCGGTGCGACCTCGGGTAGCATCGGGGCGCAACTGGGCGGGCCCTATCGGGCGTCGCCTTTCGTCGGCAAGACGGATGCGCAGCACGTGGCGCGGTTCTCGACCGTCGGTCACACGCGGGTCCGCCTGAACGCGACCGCGACGTTCGACGGCACCATCGAGGATGTGCAGGCGGTCGACATGACCGCGCTGCTGGCCCAGCCGTCCGACATCTACATCGCGGCGGGTCAATCGCTGATCGCGGCCGAGTCGAAATCGGTGCCGGTCGATCCCGGCAAGGACTACTGGGTGCCGCGGTGCCTGTACCTGCCTGGTTTCACCAACAGCGCATATGGCAGCGTCGACGGCACGGTCGCCGCCTGCGCAGGTCCGTTGCAGATGTTGCAGGCGAGCCAGGGTGTCAGCCCGGCGCTGAGCTTTGCGCGGCGGATCGAGCAGGCCACGCCGCCCGGCCGCACGGTGCTGATCGTTGCCTGCGCGATGGGCGGCACGCGCCTTGTCGGAGACGATGCCGAGTGGAACCCAGCCGGTTCCGTCAATGACGGCGGCACCCTGTACCAGCGCATGGTAGAGATGGCGCAGGACGCGGTGGCGCGCACGCCAGGCAGCAGGGTCTGCGGGCTGATCTGGGGACAGGGTGAAAGCGACCGTTCGTCGACAATGGACACGGCTTATCCGCCCGCGTTCCAGGCAATGCTTTCCGCCCTGCGCAGCGACCTGGGCGAACCGTCACTGCCGGTGATCCTGCTGGGGCCGATGCCGGACGACGTCTCGGCGCATCAGCTGGTCTTCCTGCAGACGCAGGCGCGGCTGGATCAGGACAGTGGTCACGCCACCGCGACGCCCGGCGTCCACTATGTCGCGCGGCCTGCCGGATTCATGTCGGAGGATGGCACCCACCCCGAACCCGAGGGGAACCGGGTCGCCGGTCTGCTTGGGGCCGAGCGCTTCATTGCCGAGGGCTATCTGTGAGCCACCACGCTGGCGGGCCGCTGGATGGCCCGCCAGCTTGGCCACGGCAGGCTGGCGCGGCCCATCATCGCTGCAAGATCCGCCATGTCGGCGGCAAACCCGAACGCCATCGCCGCCCGTTCGACTTCGGTCAGCGGAGGCACCTCACCCCGCAGCGGCCGGTCGTTCCAACGCATCAGAGCCTTTACCGGTGCGCTACGCTTCAACCGGGCCAACGATTGCGACAGTCCCGCCGCCCGTAGTGCGCCGCCGCCAGCGCGCAGGGCCGAGCGTAGCGCTGGCACGCGGGCGCGGTCGCTGACATTGCGTGCCTCGCTCAGCATCGCCGGCGCCGGACCGGGATCAAGCCCCAGGAACCGAAGTATGCGTACCCGTGCGGCCTCGGGGCCGGTTGCGATGTCCTCAGCCAGCAGGATCAGCATCTGGTCGGGGGGAAACGCTGCCCGCCAGGCGCGCAGGTGTTTGCCGTAACGCCCCTGTTCCAGGTAGTCCGGGTTCCGTGGCTGCGCCTGTGCGAAGGGGCAAGCCGGGATGTGCCCGCGGGCGATTTCGTGCAAGTGGTGGGAATAGGCGCGCTCGACCGGATCGCGCAGCGTTACGATCAGGCGGGTATCGGGCGCGAAGGCGCGCAACCGCATCGGCGCGCGCGGGTCGTGCAGATACGAGGGAGAGTTCTCGAACCGCAGCCCGGGCCCCTGCCACCGCCGCGCGTACCAGTCGTGGCCGCGATCGTGGTGATAGCTGAAGAAATCCAGCTCCTTCCCTTTCGCGGCATTGATTGCAGGATGTTCGCCCAGCACGGCGTGCACCCAACTCGAAGCGCATTTCTGGCCGCCCAGTCCGATCACATAGCGCTCAGCCATCCACGCTTCCTTTCGGATGAAATGCTGGTACAGATTCAATCATGACGAGAGTGTGCGCATGACCGCCCCCGACCTGCCAATGGCGCGCGCCGCGCCACGGGGCGTGCCTGTGGACCTGCTGCTGGGTCTGCTGGCCGTCGCCTGGACCGCCGAGGCAATGGTACGCCTGCCCGGCGGAACCGCGGTGACCGCACTGATCTATGGCGGGTTCGCGGCACGGTTGCTTTTGAGGACGCGGGTTTGGATGCCGGCCCTGCTGCGGTGCTGGCCAATCCTGCCCTATCCGCTGGTCTGCCTGGTCTCGGCGTTCTGGTCCCCGGTGCCGCAGGATAGCGCCGTGGCGGCGGTGCAACTTCTGTTCACCATGCTGATGGGTCTTTACGCCGGGTCGGTCTTCGGGCTGGCGGGGATCGCGGGCCTGGTGCTGACCGGGCTGGGTCTGACCATGCTGGCCTCGGCAGCGAACCTGGGCGACGTCCTGCCCCCGGCCTGGTCGTGGGAGGGGGGCTTTCTGGGCGTCTATACCAACAAGAACGCCCTGGGACAGCGCGCCGCGCTTCTGCTGCTGACGCTGGTGTTGTTCCTTGGTCAGGCGCGCGGGCGCGAACGGGGTCTTTGGCTGCTGGTTATGGCGGGGACGCTGGCGCTGCTTGTCCTGTCGCGCTCGGCCACGTCCTGGGTGATGGCATTGGGCGCGGGAGGTGTGTTGCTGGGGCTGATGCTGCGCAGCGCGCGGGGTTGCGTGCTGTTGCCGCTGGGCATCGTCGGTGCGACTGCGGTTGCGGCACTGTTGGCGGCGGCGGTCATCTTGCAGGTGAACCCGGTGACCGAGATCCTGGCAGCACTGGGCAAAAACGCCACGCTGACGGGCCGGACCGAGGTGTGGCAGGCGGCGGCGGGGCAGATCGTGCAGCGTCCGATGCTTGGCACCGGCT
>JBFHFG010000163.1:0-6632 GCA_041583815.1 Halovulum sp. | reverse complement strand
GACCGAGGAATACCCCGTGCCGCTGATGATCGATGCGGTGTTGAACAGCGCCTCGCGGAAGGCGGGTTCGGCGGGAGCCTCGTGCTTCAACAGCTGATAGGCGGTCAGCATCGCGACGACGATGGTGAACAGCATCAGGAACCCGTGCACCTGCGGATCCCGCAGCAGCGGCCGGACCGTTCCGCGCAGCGCGAAGACGTAGAGAACGAACGGCAGGCTGGCCAGCAGCATGAAGACCGAGCCGACATACTCTGCCGCGCCCCGGTATGCGCCGAAGGATGCGTCGTGGTTCGCCATTCCCCCGGTTGCAAGCGTGGTCATGGCGTGCACCAGCGCATCCAGGAACGTCATTCCCGTCCAGCTGTAGGCCAGTGTGCACACCACCGTCAGCGCAAGGTAGATGACCGAGATCGAGACCGCGATCTCGCCCGCGCGGGGCAGGATCTTGCCGCCGGTGTCGAATGCCTCGGACCGGAATATCTGCATGCCGCCAACGCGCAGGGCGGGCAGGAAGGCCAGTGCGACGACGATCATCCCGACGCCGCCGAACCATTGCATCATGCCGCGCCACAAAAGCGTGCCGGCGGGCAGGTCCTGGATGCCGACCAGAACCGTGGCCCCGGTCGTGGTGAAACCGGACATGGATTCGAAGAATGCGTCTGTAAAATTGACGCCCGGTTCGCCGATCCAGAAGGGCAGCGCGCCGAACAGCGGCAGCACCACCCAGGTGCCCGTGGTCAGCAGGAATATCTGTTGCAGCGTCAGGCCCGGCTCGCGCCCGCTCATGCAGGCAAGCGCCATCGATCCCCCGGTCAGGAACGTGACCAGCGCCGCGACCGCAAAGGTCGCGCCTTGTCCGCGGCCTTCGAGCACGTCGGCCAGCAGCGGCAACAGCATCGTGATGCCCAGCGTCGCGACCAGCATCCCGATCACGTAGCCCACGGGCCTGACGTCTATCATGCGGCAACGCTTTTCCGCAGCCGCGGCCAGAGTCAAGCGTGCTCAGGAACCTCGGCTGACAGGGTTGCCGATGATCGACAGAAATTCGCGCCGGGTATCGCCATCGCGGAACGCGCCCAGAAGGGTCGAGGTGACCATGGTGACGCCCGGTTTGTGCACACCGCGCGTGGACATGCAGTGATGTTCGCCCTCGATCACGACGGCCACGCCCTTGGGCTGCAACACCTCGTTCAGCGTGGCCGCGATCTGCGCCGTCATCTTTTCCTGCACCTGCAGGCGCTTGGCGTAGGCATCGACCACACGGGCCAGTTTCGAGATGCCCACGACCCGATCGATCGGCAGATAGCCGATATGGGCCTTGCCGATGATGGGCGCCATGTGATGCTCGCAATAGCTTTCGAAACGGATGTCGCGCAGGACGACCATCTCGTCATAGCCGGCGACTTCCTCGAACGTGCGGCGCAGCATGGCGGCGGGGTCTTCGTCGTAACCGCGGAACCATTCGGCGTAGGCCCGCGTCACCCGGCCCGGCGTGTCCCGCAAGCCTTCGCGGTCGGGATCGTCCCCGGCCCAGCGCAGCAGGGTACGGACGGCAGCCTCGGCCTCGGCGCGGCTGGGTCGTTCGGGGGCAGCGGATTCGGCCTCGGGGTCCACGGCGGGTTCCTGGATGTTCATGCGACGTCCCTTCCGAAAACGGACAAGTGTTCCGGGTTGAGATGGGTTCGACCGGCGGCATTGGAAGGCCGGAAGGTTCACGCGTGAGTGAGCTGCTACCGCATCCTACGCCCGGATGCGGCCCCACCTTGGCCGGGTGTCAGGCGGCGTTCAGTGCCTGGATCACGTCGGCGATCAGGTCGTCCGCGTCTTCCAGCCCCACGGAGAGACGGATCAGCCCCGGCGAAATGCCCAGGTGATCCTTGGTCGCCTGGTCGAGACGCTGGTGCGTGGTGGTCGCCGGATGCGTGGCAATCGACTTGGCGTCGCCCAGGTTGTTCGAGATCAGGACGATGTTCAGCGCATTGAGGAAGCGGAACGCCGCCTGCTGGCCACCATCCACGTCGAATGCCAGCACCGTGCCGCCGGCGGTCATCTGGCGCGCCGCCAGTTCTGCCTGAGGATGGCTGGGAAGGCCGGGGTACAGGGTGCGGGACACCTTCGGGTGCGCCTCGATCGCCTGCCCCAGTTTCAGCGCGGTGTCCGCCTGGGCACGGCAGCGCAGGTCCAGCGTCTCCATCCCCTTGAGCATGACCCATGCGTTGAACGGGCTCATCGCGCCGCCGGTGTGCTTCAGATACGGCTCCAGCGTGCCGCGAATGAATTCTTCCGTACCCAGGACCACGCCGCCCAGGCAGCGGCCCTGCCCGTCGATGTGCTTGGTGGCGGAATAGATCACCACGTCGGCCCCCAGCTCCAGCGAGCGCTGGAAGATCGGCGTTGCGAACACGTTATCCACGACGACCAGCGCGCCATTGCGATGCGCGATCTTGGAAACCGCTTCAAGATCAACAAGTTCCAGCGTCGGGTTCGACAGGCTTTCCAGGAACACCAGCTTGGTGTCCGGGCGCACGGCCGCTTCCCACTGGGCCAGATCGGCACCGTCGACAAAGGTCACCTCGACCCCGAACCGGGGCAGCAGGGATTCGACGATCCACAGGCACGACCCGAACAGCGCGCGCGCCGATACGATGTGATCGCCCGCCTTCAGCCCGGCGATCAGCGCGCCGTTGACCGCAGCCATACCGCTGGCGGTCGCAAACGCGTCCTCGGCCCCTTCCAGCATGGCGATGCGGTCTTCGAACATGCGCACGGTCGGATTGCCGTAGCGGGCATAGATGAACTCGTCGGGCCCGGATTCGATGAACCGCGACTCGGCGGTTTCGGCATCGGGATAGACAAAACCCTGGGTCAGGTAGATCGCCTCGGACATCTCGCCGTATTGCGAGCGACGGGTTCCGCCGTGAACAAGTCGCGTGCGGGGGTTCCACTTGGGATCGGCCTGTTGGTCCTTCATGTGCATTCCGCCCTGCGGCGGCCTCCTGGTCAAACAAAAACCCCGACCGGGGCACGATCGGGGTTCCGTGATAGGGACCGCGACCTCTTTAGCGGAATCTTTAACGTGGCCCGCAATCCGGTAAACAAATCGCCACGACCGCCTAGCTACTCCAAGCCCCGTCGCGGGTCAACGGCCCGCCGACAGGGGGCCGTCACCGAAATTTCACCGCGCTGTCACCTGGTCGCAGCCGATCCCAGGCAATGCGAGGGCAACGAGCAGGCGGGCAGGCAGGATGGCTGTAATCGGGCTTTCACTGACCGGGGGCGACGTGCGGTGCGACGCCAACCCCGGCGCAACGCTGGAACAGGTGCTGGCGAGCCGGCTGCGCGCGCTGCCGTCGGGCGCGCCGATCGTGATCCTGGTGCACGGCTACAAGTTCTCGCCCACGCGGACCGACGCCGATCCGAACCGCGAGATATTCTCGCTGACACCTGCCACACCCTGTTTCCGCAACACAAGTTGGCCCGCCGGGCTGGGGTTTCGCGCCAGTGGCGTATCCGACGGGCTGTGCCTGGGCTTTGCCTGGCCGGCGCATGATGCGGATCACGGCGGCCCCGTTCCGTCCCGGTTCGCCCGCGTCTATGCCGCCGCGGCTGATGCGGGCGCAGCACTGGCGCAGGTGATCGAGACCGTCGACCGGCTGGCCCCCGGCCGCCCGGTGGACCTGATCGCGCATTCGCTCGGCGCGCGCGTCGCATTGCAGGCAGCGCGGACCCTGCGCGACGGTGGCCTGGGGCAGATCCTGCTGCTGGGCGGGGCCGAGTATGACAGCGTCGCGCTGGACGCCCTGTCCGCACCGGGGGCACAGGGCGCGCAGGTCTTCAATGTGACATCGCGCCAGAACGACCTGTTCGATCTGTTGTTCACGCGTTTCGCACCGCGCCCGGCCCCTTCCGGGCAGGACCCCGCTCGCCCGCTGAGCGAGGGCCTCGGCCGCCACATGCGCCTTGCCTATGACCTGCCGCTGGATCGCGCTGAACTTGCGCCGCTGCTGCTGCGCCGGGGCGTGCGACTGGGCCCCGACCCTCGCCGCATCTGCCACTGGAGCTTCTACACCCGCCCCGGCGTGCTGGCCCTGTACGCCGAGATCCTGCGCAACCGGCACAACTGGACGATCCCCGCGCTGAAGGCCGAGGCCGGCTGCCTGCCCCAGGCCGCGCGGTGGAGCCTGCTGCTTCCCCGCCTGCCCTGGACCCCGCCCGACGCGGGCGCCGGGGCAGTCCGCCCTGCTGCGGGAACCTAGCCGTCGCCCTCGGGACCGTCCGACAGATCCGCCGCGTCGCTGTCCGGAATGCCCTCGGGTCGGAAATCCAGTGCGACGCCGTTCATGCAATACCGCAGACCCGTCGGCTGCGGGCCGTCGGGAAAGACGTGCCCCAGGTGCGCGTCGCAACGCGAACAAAGAACCTCGGTCCGGCGCATGAAGAACGACCGGTCGTCCTTCTCCTCGACGGCCTGCGCGTCGATCGGCGCCCAGAAGCTGGGCCAGCCGGTGCCGCTGTCGAATTTCGCCGCCTGGTCGAACAGCGGCTGGCCACAGCAGACGCAAGCGAACACGCCCGGCTCTTTCGGGAAATCGTCGTGTGTGAAGGCGCGCTCGGTCCCGTGGCGGCGGGTCACCTTGTAGGCCAGGTCCGAAAGCTGCTGACGCCACTCGGCGTCGGACTTGACGATCTTGTCGGCCATATTCGCCCTTTCTTCACGGGTTCCGAAATAGTCTTTGCACGATGGCCTCGTGTTGGTCATATAGACGTCACGGTTCGATGCCACAGCGTCCATGTAACTCTGGATACGAGGCTTGCAATGGCGGTGTTTCGCAGGGGTCGCTATGTCGCCCGATTTGCCGATGGTCCCGACGACATCCGTGCGGGGCAAAGGCTGCGCTATCGCTGTTTTCGCGGTGCCGACCCCGAGGGGCTGGACGCCGACCATTTCGACGACCGCTGCCTGCATGTGCTGATCGAGGAATCTGCGACCAACCGCCTTGTCTGCTGCTTCCGGCTGATGCCGTTCGAGAATGGCGCCGCGATCGGCGGCTCCTATGCCGCGCAGTTCTACGGCCTGGACAACCTTGCCGAATTCGACGGCCGCATGGTCGAGATGGGCCGTTTCTGCATCGATCCCTCGGTGCGCGATCCGGACGTGCTGCGCGTCGCGTGGGGTGCAATGACCGAATACGTCGATTCCGAAGGGGTCGAATTGCTGTTCGGCTGTTCCAGCTTCAAGGGAACCGAAGCCGAGGCCTACATGGACGCCTTCGCCCTGCTCAAGGAACGCCACCTTGCACCCAAGCGCTGGCTGCCCCGGGTCAAGGCGCCGCGCGTGTTCCGCTTCGGCACGCGATTGCGGCTGCGCAAGCCCAACCTGAAGCTGGCGATGAAGGGCATGCCGCCGCTGTTGCGCAGCTACCTCGTCATGGGGGGCTGGGTCTCGGACCACGCGGTTGTGGATCACGACCTGAACACGCTGCACGTCTTCACCGGGCTCGAGGTGCGCGCCATCCCATCGACCCGCAAACGGCTGCTGCGCGCGACCTGACGTCGCTGGCCTTGCGCTCATTAGAATCGTTCTAATATCCTTCACTTCAGAAGGAGATCATTCATGCTGAATCGCGTTCTGAGCCTGGGGCGGCGGTCGTTCGACAGCCTGTCCGAGCAGGAAATCCTGGCCCTCGCAATTTCATCCGAAGAAGACGACGCGCGCATCTACCGCGCCTATGCCGACGGCCTGCGCGAGGAATATCCCGGCTCCGCCGCCATGTTCGACGAGATGGCCGCCGAGGAAGACGAGCATCGCCGCCGCCTGATCGAACGGCACCGCGCACGTTTCGGCGAGAATATCCCGCTGATCCGGCGTGAACACGTCCGCGGCTACTACGAACGCAAACCGGACTGGCTGGTCCGCCCGCTGGGAATCGAGAAGACTCGCGCCCAAGCGAAAGAGATGGAAGAACAGGCCGCCCGATTCTACCGCGCTGCCGCCCAGCGCACCCAGGATGCTGAGACCCGGAAGCTTCTGGGGGACCTCGCCGCCGCCGAGGCGGGCCACATCACCATCGCCGAAGGGCTCGAAGCCAAGCACGCCCCCGAGGAGGTGCAGGATCAGGAAGCCGAGACCGAGCGCAAGCGCTTCATCCTGACCTACGTACAGCCGGGGCTGGCGGGGCTGATGGACGGCTCGGTCTCGACCCTGGCGCCGATCTTCGCCGCCGCCTTCGCCACCGGCAACACCTGGAGCACCTTCCTGATCGGCCTGTCGGCCTCGGTCGGCGCGGGCATCTCGATGGGCTTCACCGAGGCCGCCAGCGACGACGGCGTGCTCTCGGGGCGCGGCTCGCCCATCAAGCGCGGCATCGCCACCGGCGTAATGACCACGGTAGGCGGGCTGGGGCACGAAAACGCCGCCCACGCACTCGAAGAGAAGCATCTGGGCGGCGAGGCCCGCTCGGACGAGGACGAGAATGCGCGTCGTCAATTCGTGCTGACCTGGGTGCAACCCGGGCTGGCGGGGCTGATGGACGGCTCGGTCTCGACGCTCGCGCCGATCTTCGCCACCGCCTTCGCCACCCAGAGCACCACCACGACCTTCCTGGTCGGCCTCGCCGCCTCGGTCGGGGCGG
>JBFHFG010000162.1:0-6638 GCA_041583815.1 Halovulum sp. | reverse complement strand
CCGATGGCGCGCAGATCGGCGTCGCGGATCGCGTCCACGACCACCAGGGGGCGCCCGGCTTCGGCCTCGTCTTTCAGCCTAACGGCAATCGCCTGGGCACCGGCGGCCACCGTTTGGGTATCGACATGGCCCACGCCCCGTTGCGTCTGGCGCGCCAGCCAGCGGCGGATGTCGGGGTCGGTCATCGGGGTCAGCGGGTGCGACTCCATCCCCGACTCCGACAGCAGCCGGTCGGCGACGAACAGGTGCCCCTGGTACAGGGTCCGCCCGGTTGCCGGGAAGGCGGGGCAGACCACGGTGACCGCGGCGCCGAGGCGGTCCATCAGGGCTTCGATCACCGGGCCGATGTTGCCGTCCGGGGTCGAATCGAAGGTCGAGCAGTACTTGAAGAAGAACTGTGTGCAGCCTTGCGCCTGAAGCCAGTCCAGCGCGGCGAGGGATTGCTGGACCGCGTCCCTGGCCGGGATGGTGCGCGATTTCAGTGCGACGACGCCCGCGTCGATCCCGGCTGGCGCGGGGCCTTCGGGTACGCCCGAGAACTGCGTCACCCGCATCCCCTTGCGCGCGAGGATGTTGGCGAGGTCCGAGGACCCGGTGAAGTCGTCGCCGATACAGCCGAGTTTCATGTGGTTGCCCCGAATTGTGTGGTCGTCATGGGTCAGGCGTTTTCGGCTTCGGTGCGGGCGTCACGGCGGCGGCGCAGCAGGGGCCGCAGAAGTGTGCCGGCGACCAGCAGCAGCGCGATCGCAAGCAGGACGGCGCTGATCGGGCGGTCGAGGAAGATCGACGCATCGCCCCGCGACATCGCCAGAGACCGGCGCAGCTCGCTTTCGGCGATTGGTCCGAGGACGACGCCGAGGATGATCGAGACCAGCGGGAAGTTGATCTTCTCCAGCAGGAAGCCCGCCAGGCCGAAGGCCAGCATCAGCCAGACGTCCATCATCGCATTCTGCACCGAGTAGGTACCGATCACGCAGCAGATGAGGATGATCGGGCCAAGCACCGAGTAGGGCACATCGAGCAGCTTGGACAGCACCGCGATGAACGGTTTCGACAGCACTAGAATCAGCAGGTTCACGATCAGCAGGCCGACGAAGACCGCATAGATCAGCTCGCTGTTGCCGGTCATGAAGGTGGGGCCGGGCGTCAGGCCGTGGACGATGAACGCGCCAAGGATGATCGCCGTGGTGCCAGAGCCGGGAATGCCGAGCGCGAACAGTGGCACGAGTGCTCCCATCGCGGCGGCGTTGTTCGCGGCCTCGGGGGCGGCGACGCCTTCGGGCGCACCCTTGCCGAAGCGGGTCCGGTCGCGCGACCAGCGCACGGTTTCGCTGTAGCTGACCATCGCGGCGGTGGAGGCGCCGATGCCGGGCAGGATACCGATCACGGTGCCGATCAACGAGGAACGAAGCAGCGTCGTGCGGATCTGGCGGAACACCGGCCAGTCGAAGATGCGGATGCTGAACGCCTTGTTGCCCAGGTGCACGTCGCCTTCCTGGCAGCGTTTCAGCACTTCGGAGATCGCGAACAGGCCGATGATGACCGGGATCAGGTTCACGCCGCTCATCAGGTGCAGGCTGCCGAAGGTGAAGCGGGTTTGTCCAGTCAGCGGGTCAAGGCCGACCGAGGCGATCACCAACCCGATGCAGACGCCGATGATCCCCAGGATCAGGTTTCCGCCCAGCGAGGCGACGACGGTCAGGCCCAGAACGGCCAGCGCGAAGAATTCGGGCGACGAGAATTGCAGCGCGATGTCGGCCAGCATGGGCGTCGCCACGATCAGCACGACGGTGCCGAACAGGCCCCCGATGGCCGAGGACAGGATTCCGATGCCCAGCGCCTTTCCGGCCTCGCCCTTCTGGGTCATCGGATAGCCGTCAAGCGCGGTCATTACCGCTTCGGGCGTGCCTGGCGCGCGATAGAGGATGGCGGTGATCAGCCCCGAGAACACGCTGGAGGCGTAGATGGCGGTCAGCATCATGAAGGCGCCGGTCGGCTCCATCGTGTAGGTGACCGGCAGCAGGATGACCACGAGGATCACGCCGCTGATGCCGGGCAGCGCGCCCCCGACGAAGCCGATCAGCACCGCCGAGGCGAGGATCAGAAGATTCATCGGTTCCAGCACGACGCCGAAGCCGCCGAGAAGATCTTGAATCATGGCTTTTCCTTTCGGGCGTTCGCCCGTTGGTCAGGGCAGCGGGATGCTGAGCAGGCGATCGAACAGCACTGCGACCAGCAGCACCGCGATCAGCGTTGTCAGGGCCACGCGCAGGGGGCGACGTTCGCCGAGAATGACGGTCACGACCGCGGCGAAGGCGGCTGTGGCGGGCAGGTAGCCGGTGAACGACATGGCGACAGTGTAGGCGATGGTGGCAGCCAGCACGCCGAGATAGCGCAACCCGGTCGCGGGGGCCTTGTCATGTGCGACGGCGGCGTCCTCGGGGGTGACCGCGGCCGCAGCCTCGGGTGGGGTTTCGTCGCTGCCGACGAACTGGTCCGGCCCACGCAGGGCCAGAAGCGCGACCATGAGGGCAAGCAGCGCCAGCATGAGGATCAGGATGACAAGAGGCCAGGTGCGGGGACCGACAAGGGTCGTCACCTCGGCGCTACCGGGCAGTTGCAAGGCAAGCCAGAGCAGGCTCAGCCCGGCAAGGGCGGTGATTGCCGCAAAGGCGTAAAGACGTGCCGTCATTGGGGGATTCCGATCTTCATTCCGGACATGCCGACGTGGCGCGGGTGAGTCCGCCCGGAGCCGGTGCGCCGGGCGGGCCATCGGTGCGATAGCCGATCAGTCTTCGGAGAGCAGCTGCTGGAAATAGGCAAGGTTCTCTTCCAGCACCTTGCGATAGTCCTCGCTGCCCAGCCAGCCCGGACGCACGTCCAGGTTCGCCTTGGCGGCATAGGCCTGGTAGTCGTCGGACTCGAAGATCTCGTGCAGGACCGACTCGATGGCGGCGATGATCTCGGGGTCGGTCTTGGCGTTGATGAAGATGCCGCGTTCGTTGCCGAAGGTCAGGTTCCAGCCGTTCTCGACCGTCGTCGGAATGTCGGGATAGGCTTCGAGGCGCTCGTCGGCGAGGGCCAGGACTGGCTTCATCTGGCCTGCTTCCATATAGCCTTGGATGGCGCTGATCTCGTTGAACATGCCGTCGATGTTGCCGCTGAGCAGGTTGGCCGAGGCGCTGCCTTCGTTGTCATAGGGAATGAAGCCAAAATCCAGGCCGGTGGCGTCCTTCAGACCCAGAAAGGCCATACGGTCGACGCTTGCTGCATGGGTGCCGCCGATGGTCACTTCACCGGGGTTCGCCTTGGCGTAGGCGATGAATTCCTCAAAGCTGGCGTGTTTCTCGGGGTTCACGACCAGCATCATCACGTCCGACTGCATCCGTGCCACCGGTGTCAGCTGATCCAACCCGATCGGGTTCTGGCCCGCGGCGAAGCTGGTGATCAGGGTCGACGAGGCGAAATCCAGCGACGTGCCGTCCGGCTTGCCGGTGGCAGTGCGCTGGTGCGCCATCGCGCCCGAAGCCGAGGGCAGGTTGACGATGGTGACGTTGGTATCAAGCCGCTCTTCCAGCATCGGCTGGATGGTGCGCGCGAAATTGTCCGTACCGCCGCCGGCGCCGGCCGCGACGAAGGCGGTGATCTTCGCCGGTTTGTATTCGGTACCATCGGCCAGGGCCGGACCGGCCAGGGTCAGGGCCGCCAGGGCCGGAACAAGGGCGAGGTTGCGAAGCGTGGTGTACATGTGAGTCCTCCCGGAAGCTCGGTGGTTCCGTGTGTTGCGAGGGCGTAGGTTCCGCCCGTTCGGTGTTGCCGTCGGCCGGTCAGGCCGACAGCTTCTTCGTCGAGAGCTGTTGATCCTGTGCAGCGCGCAGGCGCAATAGCTCGCTGTCCGGATCGAGCACGAGATCGCGCATCCGGATCGGGTCGCCCGCACGCACGTCGCGTGCCAGGGTCTGGTTCGATGCAAGGTAGAAGGGCGCGGGGGTTTCCGGTGTCAGTTCGCCGCCCGGAACCATGCGGGCCGATACGCCCTCGATCGAGTGGTGGTGGCCGCCCATTTCCAGCCGTGTTCCGGCCGGGAAGTCGCGGTCGGCGACGGCGACCAGGTCCACGTGCTGTGTCGGCACGGGTGCCCCCGACGAAACGCCGCGCAGGGCCATCTCGAAAATTGTGGTCGCCGCCTCGACGCCCAGCAGGTGGCGGGGCAGGTAGATCATCGCGGTGGCGCCGGTGCGGCTGACGACGTGGCCCTTTTCACGCAGCAGGGTCCAGCTTTCGTCATGGGTGCAGCGCACGACCACGAAAACGCCGCCGGCAAAGCTGACCTCGCCGGGTTCGCGCAGACAGTGGAATACGTCGAGCACCCCGGTCGTCGACAGGATGCCGCCATCCGCGGTGCCGCACAGGATGCTTGGCACCTCGTCAATGCGGGCGATCGGGCAATGCAGGTCGGGCCGGTCCGGGCCCATTTCGCAGGCGTTCGCCACGATGGTCATCTCGCACAGGTCGGGGACCGCGCGCTGCGGGAAGGCGGCGGTGGCGGCGGCGCGGCGCGCGACGATGTCGGCGGTTGCAGCCGATCCCAGGCGTTCCAGCCCTGCGAAATCGGGTGTCGGGTGGGTCACGCCGTTGCAGGTCATGGCCCCGGTCGCCGGGTCGTAGACAAAGTCGTATTCGCTGGATTTGCCGGCGGCGACGATCTCCAGTCCCAGGACTTCGGCCCATGTGATCAGGTCGATCAGCAGGCTGGGCTGGTCGCCGTCCACGGGCGATACGATCAGCCCCTTTTCGCGCGCCAGCGCGGCGAGCCCGACGCCGACGACGCTGTCGACCTCTTTCGAGACCAGGGCGACGTGGCGCCCGGCCTCGATCGCCAGACGGGTGTGGCGTGCGCCGACCTCCGGGTCGCCAGTTGCCTCGACCACGACCGAGACCGGCAGCGCGGCGACAGTCTCGAACCGTCCGGCGGCGATGAACGCACCGGCGGCCCAGGCTTCGGAGGCGGCTTCGGCGTCGGTGCAGACGCGGATATCAGCGTCGGCGATGCCGACCGAGCGCAGGCTTTCTGCGGCGATGGCCGGGTCCCGGTCAACGGCAACGCGGACCGACAGGCCGGGCACCGCAAGACCCTGGGCAAGGAAGCTGCGCCCGAAGCCGCCGGTGCCAATGATGCAGCATTCGACGCTCCGGTTTCCTCGCGCAAAATAGCCATGATGGTTCATTCTGGTCCTCCGCCGGTTCCGGGTGTCGTGGGCCTGTCTGCCGCTAGTTGCATGCAAAACCGGCGATCGCGCCCGGAAACAGTAATCTGAATCGTGTTTTTCGGGACGATTGCATGCAAAAATACCGCATGTCAAACTGTCTATTCACTAAACCGTCACGGCAGGGATAATTTGCATGCAATCGGAGGGGCCATGACAATTCACCCGGAATCGGAAGGGGCGACGCGCGGTCGCCGCTCGGCTGTCGTGACGCAGCAGGTGCGCGACATGATCACCGACGGCGAGCTTGCGCCCGGCACCCGGATCAACGAACGCGTGCTGGTCGAACGGCTGAACATCTCGCGGACGCCTCTGCGCGAGGCGCTCAAGATTCTTGAGGGCGAGGGGCTTATCGCGATCCGCCCGAACGCCGGCGCGACGGTAGTGGAACTGTCACCCGAGGACGTGGAGGCGTCGATCGAAGTGCTGGTCGGGCTGGAGGCCATCGGCGCCGAGCTTGCGGCCGAACGCGCCACCGAAGCGGATATCGCCGAAGTGTCGCGCCTGCAGGCCGAGATGGTCGCGGCTTATGAAGAGCGGTCGCTGATGACCTATTTCCACCTCAACCAGGAAATCCATCAGAAGATCATCGACGCCGCGCGGAACCCGGCGCTGTCGCGGGTCTATGCCGGGGAAAGCACGCGCATCCGCCGCTACCGTTTTGCGGGCAACCGGGACCTGGAACGCTGGGCGCGGGCAATCAGGGAGCATGAGCAGATCCTCGACGCGTTTGCGCGGCGCGAGGGGCCGCTGCTGCGCGAACTGCTCAGGGCCCATCACCTGGCCGGATGGCGCGCGGCGCGCGCGGCAATCGAGTAGCAGCCTGCACCGGCCCGCCGGAATCGCCACGCAAATACCTTGGGAGCCACCGGGAGATTGCGGAAACTTATATAATGAAGGGGATGCAGGGAGCTGCCAGCGCCGCGGTGCAATTTGCCCTTGTTTCTCTGAGCATGGGCCATTAGACGGGTCGGCGGAGACGTGGCCGAGTGGTCGAAGGCGCTCCCCTGCTAAGGGAGTAGACGGGAAACCGTCTCGAGGGTTCGAATCCCTTCGTCTCCGCCATCATCCTGCATTGGTGAGATAAGTGTTGTGGCCGGCGCTGTTAAAGGCGCATTTGTGCCGCCCTGAGTTTCAGTTCTTTACTCTCGTTCGAGAATGGTTCCGTTTTCCGAGATCCTTCGGATCCAATAAGGCGACGACATCTCGTTCTGTTAGTTTGGGTAGAGATGGTTACTTGGCCTTAACGCCATTAGGATAAACCAAGAGCACAGTGAGTTTGGTCTCTCGTTCTGAATATACAGAACTTCAGGCAATGGCTATCCGCGATGACCTGAAGGATGTTCGGAATCCTGCCCGTATTAGGCTGTG
>JBFHFG010000161.1:0-6648 GCA_041583815.1 Halovulum sp. | reverse complement strand
GAGGCACTGCTTCGCGAGCACTATCGTGGTGGGCAAAGCTTCTTCGTCGTCCCGCGCGTGTCCGACATAGCCGAGATCGAGGCCTTCCTGCGCGAACAGGTGCCGGAAGTGAAAGTGCTGGTCGCGCACGGCCAGATGGCGGCGGGTGACCTGGACAGCCGGATGAACGCCTTCTACGACGGCCAGTATGATGTTCTGTTGGCCACTACGATCGTGGAATCTGGGCTGGATATTCCGGCGGCGAACACGTTGATCGTGCATCGCGCCGACATGTTCGGCCTTGCGCAACTGTACCAGATCCGGGGCAGGGTGGGGCGCTCGAAGTTGCGCGCCTATGCCTTCTTCACCACCAAGCCGCGCGCCAAGCTGACCCCGGCGGCCGAACGGCGACTGCGGGTGCTGGGTTCGCTGGATTCGCTTGGGGCCGGCTTTACGCTCGCCAGCCAGGACCTGGACATTCGCGGGGCCGGCAACCTGCTGGGCGACGAGCAGTCAGGGCATGTGCGCGAGGTGGGCTACGAGCTTTACCAGGACATGCTGGAAGAGGCGATCGCCAAGATGAAGTCGGGCGAGCTTGAGGGCCTGTCGGAAGCCGACGCGGGCTGGGCGCCGCAGATCAACCTTGGCGTGCCGGTGCTGATCCCCGATGATTACGTGCCGGATCTGGACGTGCGTCTTGGCCTGTATCGCAGGCTGTCCAACCTGACCACCAAGGTCGAGATGGAGGGGTTCGCGGCCGAGCTGATCGATCGGTTCGGAAAGCTGCCCAAAGAGGTGAACACGCTGATGAACGTCGTGCGCATCAAGGCTATGTGCAAGCGCGCGGGCATCGCGAAGATGGATGGCGGTCCGAAGGGCGCGACCGTGCAGTTCCACAACGACAAGTACGCCAATCCGGCTGGTCTGGTGCAGTTCCTCGAGGCGCAAAAAGGTCTGGCCAAGGTGCGTGAGAACAAGATCGTCATCCGCCGCGACTGGAAACGCGACTCGGACAAGATCAAGGGCGCGTTCGCCATCGCGCAGGACTTGGCGAAACTGGCGGCCGCGTAACCGCGACCGGTCTGTTGGTCAGCGGGGCAGGCGGATCAGAAGATCGCCGAGGCCAGCCCCAGCATTGCGTGGCCGATGGTGCTGCGCTTGTGCAGGCCGGCGGGGCTTTGTGCCTCGTCGGTGATCACCTCACATGGCGTTGCACCGCCGCAGGACAGCTGCGCGGCCGATACCGCAGGGCTGTCGGCCTTCGTCACCTGGGACGCGGGCGGCTGGGAACATGCGGTCAACGCCAGTGCGAAAATGACCAGGGTGATTTTGGTTTTCATGACGGTTTCCTGGTAGCTGTCGGGGTTTACGCACGAACACTCGCAAGATTCGGTTTCCAACCGATGAACACCAGAAAACTGTACGCATCGAATTCGACGTAATAAAGCCCACCATCTGAGCAATTGCCCAAATGTTGCCTTATTGTCGTTTGGTTGTCTGAACTTCTATTATATTTCGCGCCGAATTGGCGCGAAATTATCCCTGGCCCGACTGAGTGGATTCCTGCAATTCCTTCGTCTTTTCAATGATCTCGTCGGTGATCTTAAGCCAAGTCTCGGTCTCTTGCGCGCCCGTCACGGCATATTTCCCGCCGATGATGAACGTGGGTACGCCAGTGACACCCATTTCGCGGGCCTGGCGGTCCAGCCCGCGCATTTCTTCAAGGTCGGCGTCGCCTTCCAGCAGGCGCGCGATGACCTCGGCGTCCATCCCGACGGTCTGCGCGACCGCGGTCAGGACCTCCGGCTGGCCGATATCCTCGCCCTTGCGGAAATAGCGGTGGAACAGCTGGTTCGCGGCCAGCGTCTGTCGGCCCTCGATCCCGGCCCAGTGCAGCAGGCGGTGTGCATCCAGCGTATTCGGGGTGCGCTTGATGGCGCCGAAATCGATGTCCAGGCCCGAGGAAACCGCCTCGCGTTCAATCTGGGCATAGACCTGCACAGCGCGGTCACGGCCGCCGAACTTGGTCTCAAGATAGGCGGCGCGGTCCATGCCCTCGCGCGGCATGTCGGGGTTCAACTGGAACGGCAGCCAGCGGATCTCGAACGGGTGGTCGGGGCGCTGTTCCAGCGCGCGGTCCAGCCGCACCTTGCCGATATAGCACCACGGGCAGATCGGGTCAGAGATGATGTCGAGCGTGGTGGTCATGGCGGTTCCTTCTCGGCTGGGCGTCTCCGGCGGTGGGGCTGGCCGGTTGTCAATCGGGCCGGTTCCGGCCTATTGAAGCGTTCTATAGCGCGTACGCCCGGGATTGAACCCGTACCGCGCGCCACCATCCAGCGGAGGGACCCCCTTGGGAGACGAGCCCATGATTCCGTCGCTTCTGAGCGTTGCCCGCGGCGACGGCAACGCCGAGCCGGTCGAGTCGCTGGAACTTGGCAAGCGTGTGCGTGAACTGCGCAAGGCACGCAACTGGACGCTGGAACAGGCGGCACGCAAGGCCGGGCTGGCGCGGTCGACCCTTTCCAAGATCGAGAACGACCAGATGTCGCCCACGTTCGAGGCGGTGCAGAAACTGGCGCACGGGCTGGATATCTCGATTCCGCAGCTGTTCACGCCACCGAAGACGGACAAGGTGATGGGGCGCCGCGCCGTCACGCTGGCGGGGCAGGGGCAGCCGCACCCGACCAAGACCTATGAACATGAGATCCTGGCGACGGACCTGAGTTCCAAGCAGATGCTGCCTTACCGAACCATCGTCCGCGCCCGCAGTTTCGACGATTTCGAAGGCTGGGTGCGCCACGACGGCGAGGAATTCCTGTATGTCCTGTCCGGCATTGTCGAGTTCTACACCGAGTTCTATGCCCCCGTCCGTCTGCGGCGTGGCGACAGCGCCTATTACGACGCGGCGATGGGGCACAACGTGATCTCGGTCAGCGAGGACGACGCGACGATCCTGTGGGTGACCTCGGTCGAGGCCTAGCCGAACATCGCGCGCAGGTCGATCGTGCCGCGCGCACCCAGGTCGTCGCGGTGATCGCGCAGGAACGCGTCCATCCGATCCCGGCCGGCAGCCTTGAGGTGCAGCAGGAAGGACCGGTTGGGCGACATCTTGGTGGCGACGCCAAGGCTGCTCATCAGCGCGTCGTCCATGATCGAATGGATCAGCACGTCCTTCATTGTGCCGGGCTGGACCGCGCCTTCCTCGATCAGGCGGCGGACGAAATCGACGGCGCGCAATTCACGCAGCAGCGAAGAGTTGAAGCTGATCTCGTTGATCCGGTTCATGATCTGCATCGCCGTGCGGGGTAGTTCCTCGCGGACGGTGGGGTTGATGTGGACAATCAGGATGTCCCGCGCCTCGGTTTCATAGAACAGCGGGAACAGCGCCGGGTTGCCCATGTAACCGCCGTCCCAGTACGCCTCCAGCCGGCCGGTTTCCGGGTCTTCGATCTCGATCGCCTGGTAGAGAGTCGGCAGGCAAGCCGAGGCCAGAAGGCTGTCGACGCCGATCTCGTCCCCGGTGAAGATCTTGATCTTCCCGGTCCGCACGTTGGTCGCCGATACGAACAGTTTCGGCCCGCCCAGGGCGCAGACCTTGTCGAAATCCAGCATCTTCTCAACCACGGGCCGCAGCGGATGGATGCCCAGCGGGTTTATCTCGTAGGGCGAGAACATCCGCGTGGCCACGTCTACCGCCGTGAAGCCGACGCTGCGCTCCATCAGTTTCGAGAACTGCGCCGGGTCCGGCATCAATGGCGACAGCCAGGAATTGACCATGTCATTGGGCCAGACCGTGTGGGCCGAAATCTCTTCCCAGAATGCGTCGAGCTTGGCACGTGCGCCCTCGCGCCCGCCGACCACCCAGCCATATTTCAGCGCGGCGGCGTTCATCGCCCCGGCCGAGGTGGCGGTGATACCCTCGATCTCGATATCGTCTTCCTCGAGAAGACGGTCCAGCACGCCCCAGGTAAAGGCGCCATGCGCACCACCACCCTGGAGCGCCAGGTTGATGCGGATGCCATCGCTCATGCGTTTCGCGTGTCCCACAGGGCGATGAGGTCGCTTACCAGGACCCCGTCAATCGTCATGCCGGTGACATCCGCGCGGGTGATCGCCATCCCGGTCAGTGTCGCGGAGTCGATAGTCGCACCCGACAGGTTGACGTCGTGCAGCGCGACGCCGGTCATGTTGGCGTTCTCGATCCTCGTGCCGGTCAGGTTCGCGTCCTCGAACTTGGCATCGGTGATGACCGCGTCGCGGACGCTCAGCCCCGAAAGGTTCACTCGGGTCAGCGACGACCCGCACAGGAACATGTTGTCGATGTCCAGCTTGTCCGAGCCTGTCTCGTTCCGGTCGGTCACAGCGCGGTCCACCCGCCGTCGACCGAGATGGTCGTGCCGGTGATCTGCTCGGCCGCGTCCGAACACAGAAAGACGGTCGTGCCGCCCAACTGCTCGATCGAGGCGAACTGTTTGGATGGCTGACGCTGCAACAGGACGTCGCGTTCGACCTGCTCGCGGGTCATGTCGTATTTCTTCATCGTGTCCGGGATCTGCGATTCGACCAGCGGGGTCAGCACGTAGCCGGGGCAGATCGCGTTACAGGTGATCGGCTCTTCGGCGGTTTCCAGCGCCGTCACCTTGGTCAGGCCGACGACGCCATGCTTGGCCGTCACATAGGCCGACTTGAAGGGCGAGGCGGTCAGCCCGTGCGCCGAGGCGATGTTGATCACGCGGCCCCATCCGGCCTCGCGCATCATCGGCAGCGCGGCTGCGGTGGTGTGAAAGGCAGAGGACATGTTGATCGCGATGATCGCGTCCCATTTCTCGGTCGGGAATTCCGGGATTGCGGCGACATGCTGGATGCCCGCGTTGTTCACCAGGATCTGCACCGGCCCGAACCGTTCAGCCGCTTTTTCGATCAGCGTGCGGCACTGGTCGCCCTTGGACATGTCCGCCTGGACATAGGCCACGCTGGCGCCCGTCTCTTCGGCCAGTTGCGCGGCCAGTGCGTGATCCTCGTCATTGTCGGTAAAAGAGTTCAGAACCACGTTGGCGCCCTGTTCGGCCAACGCCCGCGCCACACCCAGCCCGATCCCCGAGTTGGACCCCGTCACGACTGCCGTCTTGCCGCTGATGCTCATCCCGATGCGTCCTCTGCGCCGATTCCCCTGCTGCCCAGAGACTATGTTGCGACTGCGAAAAGGCAAACGAAGTTCAGGGAAGGAAGCCGCAACGGCATAAAAAAACGCCGGCACGAAGCCGGCGTTAAGTTCTTGAGGCAGGTTTCATACAGGCAAGAAACCTATCGAGCAGTGCTCTCTTTATACGGAAAACTCGCGCCGCGTCCAAGATAAAAATTCAAGCGGGCCGTTGGGTTGGGTATGGTCCTTGAAAAACCGGCGCAAGACAGCAGCAGGAGACAGGCGAAATGTATCTGAATCGGCGGATCGCGGCCCTGGCGGTCGCCTGCGTCGCATTGGCCACATCGGCCGTTGCAGAACCGAGACACGGGCTGGCCATGTATGGCGAACCGGCCCTGCCACCCGATTTTGTGTCCTTGCCCTATGCGAATCCCGACGCGCCCAAGGGCGGCAGGATCGTTTTCGGCGAGCGTGGCGGCTTTGACGCATTCAACCCCTACATCCTGAAGGGCCGCTCGCCCTATGGCCTGCGGGTCCATGTGTTCGAGTCGCTGATGGGCCGGTCGTGGGACGAACCGTTCACACTCTATGGTCTGCTGGCCGAATCGGTCGAGACGGGGCCGAATCGCGAATGGGTTGAATTTCACTTGAGGCCCGAGGCGAAATTCTCCGACGGCACTCCGCTGACCGTCGATGACGTGATCTGGTCGTTCGAAACCCTCGCCGAAAAAGGCCTGCCGCGCTATCGCAATGCCTGGGACAAGATCGAGAGCATCGAGAAGGTCGGCGAGCGGGGCCTGCGCTTCACCTTCTCGGAGCAGGACAACGAACTGCCGCTGATCCTTGGTCTGCGCCCGGTGCTTAACCCGCGTGACTGGGAGGGCAGGGACTTTGCGGAAAGCACGCTGGACGTGCCGACCGCGACGGGCCCCTATACCATCGGCGATTTCGAGCCGGGCCGTTTCATCGAGTTCGTGCGCAACCCCGACTACTGGGGCAAGGACCTGCCGTTCAACGCGGGCCAGCACAACCTGGATGTGATTCGCTACGAATATTTCGCCGACGGCGACGTGATCTCCGAGGCGTTTCGCGCAGGCGAGGTGTCTACACTGCGCGAGGCGAACCCGGCCCGGTGGGCACGCGACTACGATTTCCCCGCGGTACGCGACGGGCGGATCAAGAAATCCGAGATACCGCACCAGCGTCCGTCGGGGATGGAAGGCTTCGTCTTCAACACGCGCCGCGCTGAATTCCAGGACTGGCGCGTGCGCGAGGCTCTGATCCAGGCGTTCAACTTCGATTTCGTGAACCGGACTCTGAACGACGGTGCCTACAAGCGGATCACCAGCTATTTCTCGAACTCGGTGCTGGCGATGCAGCCGGGCGCCGCTGAAGGGCAGGTGGCCGAACTGCTGGCCCCGTTTGCCGATCAATTGCTGCCCGGCGCGATCGAGGGCTATGCGCTGCCCGAAAACGCCAATGGCGGGCGCGACCGTGCTGCCATCCGCCGCGCTTCCGGCCTG
>JBFHFG010000160.1:0-6654 GCA_041583815.1 Halovulum sp. | reverse complement strand
TGCTGCTGCTGCGCGAGGGAGAAGCCTCGGGGATCAACCGGATCCATCGGCTCTACCGCGAGGAGGGGCTGACGGTGCGCAAGCGGAAGGCACGGCGCAAGGCTGTCAGGACACGCGCGCCAATCCTGGTCGAGGCGCGGCCCAATGCGCGCTGATCGCTGGATTTCGTCCATGATCAGTTCGCTAACCTGTGCCATCTGGCGTATACACCAACCGGGCTCAAGTCGCAGCTGGATGAAAGCTCAGTGGCAGGTCAGACCGCCCTTGAGGTTGATCGCCAGCAAGCTGGAGCATCTCCGACCTTTCTACACGGTGCTCGTCGCAGAGCTGCCGCAGGGCAACTCTGCCACCGGCGACGGTATTACCCGTATAGGCAATGGCATTACCAGGCTCCGACCTTGAGGAGTGCGAGCTCCTGAACGAATACTTGAGGGCGAACAAGAGACGCCCTCAAGTCATTGTCTGACCAGGCCGACCTGGGCAGCGTATGGCTTGTGTCAGCCGAGATCGGGCTGGTGACCCGGCGGCGGGGAGAAGCCGAGGTCACCCCGAGCTATCACTGCGTCGCGACCTCCGTTGAGTTCCATAAGGTCACGCTGGCGAGACTTTGCTCGGCGGTCGACCTCTTCCGGGTCGAGGAGGGTGCGCAACCGGGCCTCGCACTCGGCGATAACCTCGGCATAATCGGGATTCGTCCCAAGGTCGTTCAATTCCTCAGGGTCGTTTTCCAGATCGAACAGCTGCGAGGGGTGCGCCACGTAGTGCACATACTTGTACTTGCCGTGACGGATCATGAACGCGCCAGTGGTGGAGCCCATGGCGTGATACTCCGACAGGATCGTCCGGTCAGCCTCAAGCCCGTTCGCCATGTCACCGATCGAAACGCCCGGATGGTCGTCATCGATCATGCCGGGGCCAGTCTCGCCCGTCGCCTGCATGATGAACGGATAAATGTCGAGCAGCGTTGCGGGTGCCGAGGTACGACGCCCCTCGGGGATGCCTGCGCCCGCCACGATCAGCGGGATGCCAGCGCTTTCCTCGTACATCGTGGATTTGCCCCACAGACCACGTGCACCAAGGTTGTCGCCGTGATCGCTGGTATAGACGATGCGCGTCTTGTTGCCATTTCCGGTCGACTCCACCGCATCGAGGACCTTGCCGATCTGCTCGTCCAGGAAGCTGCACAGGCCGAAATACCCGGCGATGGCGCGGCGCACGTTGTCGGCATCCTCGAAATGGTCGTCGTAGTTGAAGGACTGCCCATACTCGCGGGTATAGGGGTGGTCCGGACGCTCGTCCTTACCATAGAGTTTGGGCATCGGCAGGTCGGGATCGTCGTAATAGCGATAGTAGTGCTCGGGCGGTGCGGTCAGCGGGAAATGCGGGGTCACGAAGGACACGAACAGGACCCAGGGTTTCTCGGTGTGCTTCGGAGCCTCGTCATGCAGCCATTTGGCGGTTTCGGCGGCGATCTGGCGGTCGTAGATCGTGTAGGGAGACTCGCCCGGCCCGGCCAGGCGGGCCATTTTCCAGGACATGCCGCGCTTGGGCAGCTCGTCCCGGACCAGGCCCATCAGGTCGCCCTTGCCCTCGATCACGTGCATCGGAAGGATCTCGCGCGAGAAGCCGTTGTCGTCCTCGGCCGAGCGGAAGTGCAGTTTGCCGATTGATACGACCTCGTGCCCGTTGTCGCGCAACCGGTGGTGCCAGGATTTCACGCTGCCGTCATAAGGATCGGCGTTGTCCCAGAAACCGATCTGGTGATTGTGTTTGCCAATCGCGAAGGCGGCGCGGGCGGGCACACAGACTGGGCACGGCGTGTAGGCTTGGTCGAATACCGTGCCGCGCGCGGCAAGTTGGTCGATGTTCGGCGTGGTGATCATCTCATGCCCGTAGCAGCCGGACATGGCCCGGTTGTGTTCGTCGGACATGATCACGATCAGGTTCTGCGGCTCCATGTACTATCCTTTCAAATGGGCGCAGGCCGTCATCCGCAGCCAAGACGGAAGCGGCCTGCAGTAGTTTCGTGATGTGTTTTGTCTTTAGTCGGGGGGCTGCCCCTCGACGCGTGCGCGATTACTGGAAGAAGCGGGTCTTGAGATCCTGAAAGGTTTCGATCTCGCCGCGAACGACTGCTTCGAACTGTTCGGGCCCCAACCAGGTGGGCGCGAAACCGAACTTGTCTCCGAACGCGGCGAAACCCGCGCTTTCTGTGGCTTGCATTGCAAGTTCGGATAGTCGGGCGACCACTTCGTCCGGTGTGTCGGCGGGAACCATCAAGCCGCGCGTGACCCCAATCGAGATCGGGATATCGGTGCCTTCCAACGTCGGTGTCCCGCGCACCGGCTCATGCGTGATGCCCGAAAGCGAGCCGCCCGCAATCAGCACGTTGACCATATCCTCGCGCACTTCGTTCAGAAGCACAGGGGCATGGATGACGCCGGCATCCACCTCGTTCGCAAGGATAGCCTTGTTGAGCGCCGCGCCGCCTTGGTAGTTGATGATCCGCACCGGCAGGTCCAGATATCCGCGAACCGCATGCGCCATCATCGCATGGGCGCCGGTCGCCCCCCCGACGCCGAGGGTCAGCGTATCGGGCTGCGCCTTGGCGGCCTCGACGAACTGATCGAAGCTCTCGTAGCCCCGGTCCTTGTGCGAGACCATCCACGTCGGCGTCACGAAGAATCCGCCGACGTATTTGAAGTCATCGACACCGAAGGGCAGATCCTGGAACACCATCGGCGAAGTGAAATCGCTGCTGCCGTTTAGAAGGACGGTGTAACCGTCGGCCTTCGCCTGCGACACCTGGAACGAGCCCGTCGCGCCGGCCGCCCCGGCAATGTTCTGAACGATTACCGCCTCGTCCACCAGGGCTTCGAGCTCGGCGGCGAAAGCCCGCGCGATCGTGTCGGTCCCGCCACCCGCGCCCCACGGCACGACGATGCGCACCGTCTCGGTCGGGTAATCCTGCGCCGATGCGACGCTTCCCTGGCCAAGCGTTACCGCGCCGACAAGTGCCGCAGCCGCTAACTTTCCAAATCGGGTCATCACATTCCTCCTTGATTGGTTGCTTCCGCCGGGATGGCGTCCCGGTCTTTTCGCCGGGCCAGCATGGCCTGGCGGATTTCCACGAACAGCAACAGCGCGACCAGCGCCACCAGGGCGATCCTCGGGCCGGTTGCGAAAAAGGTCGTCCAATCGTCGTTCGACAGCGCCAGTGCCAGGCGCATGTTCACCTCGATGATCGGGCCGAGGATGATGCCCAGTACGATCGTCACCACCGGAAAGCCGCGGCTTTCAAAGGCCAGCCCGACGAGCCCGAAGACAATCGCGACCCAGACGGGGAAGAAGGTGTTGGTCGTCGCGTACGCCCCGAGGCAGGCGAACACCAGAACGAATGGAAACAGCCACGAGCGGTCCTGCTGCAACACGAAGACGAACAGCCGGATCGCTTTCCAGCCGAGGATGAACATCGCGACGGTCGCAAGACCAAGCCCCGCCAGAACGCCCCACACGATATCCCCGTGGTCGCGCATCATTGTCACGCCAGGTGTCAGCCCGTGCAGCAGCAGCGCACCCAGCATGACTGCCGTCGAGCCGTCGCCTGGTATGCCCAGCGTCATCATCGGGATCATGGTGCCGCCCGTGGTCGCGTTGTTGGTTGCCTCGGGGGCGAGTACGCCTTCAGGCGCGCCGGTGCCGAATGCATCCGGGGTCTTGGACTGCCGGCGAGCTGTGGCATAGGCCAGCCAACTGGCACCCTCGGCTCCGACACCTGGAATCGCGCCCACGGTGGTGCCGTAGCCGCCGCCGATCAGGATCGCGCGCCAGTATTTCAGTGCATCCCCCAGCTTCGGCAGTGCGACTTTTACCCGGTCGGTCGTCAGGTGCGCTTTGCTGCCCAGCAGGGTCAGGTCGCTCAACACCACCGTCAGGCCGAACAGCCCGACGAGGGCGGCTGCGAAGGGAATGCCTGAATTCAAGTCGAGTACCCCGAACGTGTAGCGGCTGACGCCCGATTCCGGGTCCATGCCGACGGTGCTGATCAGCAAGCCGAAGGCGACCCCGATCAGACCCTTGACGATCGAGCCGCGCACGAAGGACGACACCATGATCAGTCCGGCTATGCCGATCAGCGCGATGTCCGCCGGGCCAGAGCGCAGGGCGATCGCCCCGATGACCGGCACGAAGCTGACGGCCATCACCCAGCCGAACAGCCCGCCGATGGTCGAGCCCAGCGTGGCATATCCCAGCGCCAGCCCGGCCTCGCCCCGCTGCGCCATCGGGAAGCCGTCCAATGCGGTACAGGCCGCCGCCGGAGTACCGGGCGTCCTGAGCAGGATCGCGGAATAGGAGCCGCCCAGCTTGGTGCCCACGTAGACGCCGATCATGATCAGCAGCGCCGGTAGCGGCTCCATTCCGTAAGTTAGCGGCAGCAGGACGATGATCGCCATCGGCGAACTCAGCCCCGGTAGCGCGCCGACCATCATGCCCAGGGCCGTTCCGGCCACGATGAAGAACAGGTTCATCGGCTGAAGCGCCTGCGCAAACCCGTCGAGAAGAGGTTCGAACATCATGTTACTGGTCTCCCGCAGGCCATCAGATCGGCAGTTTGAGTAGGTGGACGAAGATCACCGTCAGCATTGCGGCGCCGACACCGGCGACAAGCCCGATGGCCAGGGGCGACCGTTGGCCGTAGATCAGGAACATCGCAGCCAGCAGGACAAACGTCGCCAGCCAGAACGGCACATGCGCCAGGCCGAGGACATAGGCGACAAGCCCGGCCACCGTCGCGATCCGTTGCCATACGATGCGGTCCGGGCCCCGGAACCGGACACGCCCCTGTCGCAGCGCCACGCGCAGGGCTTGGATGCGCTCGACCAGCCAGGCGGCCGACAGCAGCGTCAGGATGCTCGAGCAGATGATCGGGATCGTCGCATGGTCGATCGAAGTCGACGCCGCGCCGAACCCCGCCGGCGTGAGGATGATCCAGGCCAGCGCGAAGATGCCTCCTGCGACGAGGGCGATGCCAAAGCAGACGTCCAGCGTGACCGAAGCCGCCTGTCTGTCCTTCTCGTCGGATGGGTTTGGTTCCATGATGCGTTTCCTCCCGGTGATGCGGCCGCTTCTGGCTCTTGCCGGAAAACTGCAATAGCTATATAGCTATGTCAATCGTGAATATTGAACGAGGTTCCCGTGGCGAATGAAATTGTGGACATCACGGCGATCGCTCCCTGTCCGCAGGGTGGCGGCGTCTTGAAATACGAATTTCTACGTTCGGAAATGGCGGCGGCGATCGACAGGGGCGCATGGCAGGCAGGTGCTCAGGTTCCGCCGGAACTGGATATTGCAGCTGCCACGAAACTCAGTCTCGGGACAGTGCAGCGAGCCTTGCGTGAACTCGCGGCACAGGGGTACGTGGAACGGCGGCACGGGCACGGTACGTTCGTTGCCGACCGCGGTCTGAAGATGTCTGAACCGCTGCACTGCCGTTTCGTCGATGCGCCGGGGCAGGATTTCCTGCCGGTTTACACGCGGATGGTGGACCGTCGTATCGTCACAGAGCCGTTCCCTTGGGAGCAACTGATCGGCCCAGACCCGAAGGGGGCGGTGCGCTTTGACCGCAGCATCGACATCGATGGCCGGTTTCGTGTCGCGAGCCGGATGTACCTGCACGCTTCGCGCTTCGGACAGCTGATGGAAATGCCGGAATCGGCTTTCGACGGGGCCAACCTCAAGAAACTGCTGGCGAAGGACCTGAATGTCGCTGTCCGCAACATCTCGCAACGTTTCCGGATCGAACAGGCCACGGACGATATTCGCGCGTGGACGAACAGCGACGCGGAAATGGTGATGGCAATTCGTGCGGTCGGCCTCGATGCGTCAGAGCGTCCGGTGTATTATCAGGAACTGCGCTTCCCGCCGACCGACATCGACCTGCAGGTTCTTTACCGCGTCGATTGAGCCACCGCGATCGGCCTTTCGAACACCGCTCGATACCAAAATGTGCCAATCGAGGGCAGGATTCTAGAACAAGAGTATTTGACACGCCCATACTTCGCCAAGTTGCTTACAGAACATGCTGCCTTCTGATCCTTCCCGCGGTGGCGCTCGCCGAACCGATCGACGCGGAATGAGACAGCTACATCTTCGACCAGGTCGATACGCTTCAGTGTTTGCCCCTTGAGTGACCACGGGCGATAAACCTTGTCCGGCAGAATGGTGGCGCCGCTACCGACCGCGACCATTGTGCTCGTTCAATAGTTCATCTCGCAAGCTGCATCGGATCGTGCGTTAGTGGATCCACAAGGACTATGTCGAGTGTGAAGGTCGAAGGGCCGAAAGTCCGCGAGTTGCAGATCGCTCAGGAAGACAAGATCCTGATCCGGGACCCGGCAGCGCTGCCAGGCCGTGGGCAGGACCCGAGCGGTGGCGGCCTTGACGCCTTCATGCGCATCGCTGTACGCACGTTTCACGTCGCCGAGTCAGCGGCGGACGAGGTCACGCAGGAATTCGGTCCAGAAGGGTTCGGCGGCGCGGATCGCCATGCCCAGCATTTTGCGCCTACCGTCGGTGTTGACACCCACTGTGAGCGTGACCGCTACGGATACGATCCGCTCGCCTGGCGCATCTTGAGATAGGTGGCATCGATCC
>JBFHFG010000159.1:0-6662 GCA_041583815.1 Halovulum sp. | reverse complement strand
GCCCTTCGTGGACGTGATGCTCGTGCTTCTGATCATCTTCATGGTTGCCGCGCCGCTGTTGACGGTAGGGGTGCCTATCGAACTGCCCGAGACTGCGGCAACGCCCCTGCAGCAGGAAGAGCAGGAGCCGTTGACCATTGCAATGACCGCCGATGGCGGGATCATGGTGCAAAATTCTGAAGTTCCGCGCGATCGGCTGGTGACGCTGCTGACCAGCGTCGCCGGAGAGCGGAGCGACGACAAGGTGTTCCTGCGCGCGGATGGCCAGGTGTCCTATTCGGACGTGATGCAGGTCATGGGTGCGCTCAACGCGGCGGGTTTCCGGAACATCGGTCTTGTGACCGACGGCGGCGGCCCGACGCTCAACGAAGCGGAGTGATTGCGGAACCGCTATGCGGATCGGCTGGAGCATATCCATCGGCCTGCACCTGGTAGCGATTGCTGCCGGGTTGTTCCTTGTCCCGTACAAGGCCGATCGTCTGCGCGACGTGACGCGCGTTACGGAAGTCTCGATCATCACCGCGCCCCCCGGCGCGCAGGATCAGGCTCCTGCACCAACGGAAGCGGCTCCGCAGGTCGCGGATGCGCCGGTCACCGAGATCACCGCCCCCGAGTTCAATGCGGATGCAGGCCCGCCGCCGACGGCGGACCAGGCGCCCACGGAAACCGTCCAGGACGTGATCGAGGGTCCGTCCGAGCGCGACAGCGAGGCCGACCTGACGGCCCTTCTGAAAGAGGTCGCCCAGCCCGAAGTTGCCGTCGAGGTTGAGGCACCGACCGAAACTGATGCGCAGCCCGACACCGCGCCGCCAGCGATGGCCATGCCCGGGGATAGCGGGTTGGACAACCGCACCGAAACGCCACGCGGCCCGCAGCTTGCGGCACCCCCGGCGCCGCGCGCTGCACCTCGAATCGCGGATTTCACGCCGCCCGCGCCGCCCAGCCCCCCGCAGGAGCGCGAGGCGCAGCCCGACTCCACCCCGATCGAGGTGGCCGAAGCCGAACAGCAGCCCGACGAGCCCGAGGCGCAGCAGCCCGAAGCCAGCCCCGCACCGCCCAGCGAGGAAGAAAGCGGTGCAGAGGAGGGCAATGTCCTGCGCCGGTCGACTTCGCCCCGTGTCCGGCCACGGAATTTCGAGACCCAGATTGCTGAAGCACAGCAAGCCGCCGAGGAATCCCAACGCGCGGCCGAAGAAGAACGGGCCCGCCGCGAGGCTGAGGCCGAAGCGCAGGCAGAGGCCCGGCGCCGCGAAGAGGAAGAGCAACGCCGCCGCGCCGAAGCGGAAGCTATTGCTTCGGCGGTCAACCAGGCGGCCAGCCAGCCTTCGGCGGACCCGATGACACCGCCTCCGGCGTCGGCTGCAGCCGATGTGCCGCAAGGGCCGCCTCTGTCTGCTGGCGAAAAGGATGCGCTCCGCCTTGCCGTCCAGCGGTGCTGGAACGTCCCGGCAGGTCTTGCCAACGCCGAGGATCTGCGCGTCGTTGTGGCGGTGGAACTGGCCCCCGACGGCCGCATCATCGGTGCGCCGAGGCTTATCGAACCGGCAAGCACCAGCCGCCCCGAGATCCGCGTCGCCTTCGAGGCGGCGCGCCGCGCCCTGTTGCGCTGCCAGGCCGGTGGCTACGAACTTCCGCGCGACAAGTACGCCCAGTGGAAAAACCTAGAGGTCGCTTTCGACCCGAAAGGAATGTTGTCCAGATGGTAAGATCGACTTTTGCCCTGCTGACCGCCGCGCTTCTGGCCGTCACTGCGCCCGCCACGGTCGCGACGGCTCAATCCGCAAGCGGTCCGCTGCGCATCGAGATCACCGAAGGGGTCATCGAGCCTCTGCCGATCGCGCTTCCGCAATTTGTTCCGGAAACGCCGGAGGCCGCAGCGCTGGCCGCCGACATCACGGCTGTCATCGCCCGCGACCTTACGGGGTCCGGCCTGTTCCGCGAGGTTCCGGCATCGGCCCATATCGGCCGTATCACCAACTTCAACCAGCCGGTACAATACAGCGACTGGACCGCGATCAACGCGCAGGCGTTGCTGACCGGTGCAGTCACGACCACCGCCGACGGCCGTGTCGCGGTGAAGTTCCGACTGCACGATGTCTTCGCCAACAACGAACTTGGCGCAGGCCAGCAGTTCGTCGGCAGCACCGAGGACTGGCGTCGCATGGCGCACAAGGTTTCGGATCAGGTCTATTCGCGGCTGACTGGCGAGAGCGGCTATTTCGATAGCAAGATCGTCTTTGTTGCCGAAAGCGGGCCCAAGGACAACCGGCGCAAGCGCCTGGCAGTCATGGATCAGGACGGGGCCGACGTGCGGTCCCTGACTGATGACAGCGCCATCGTCTTCTCGCCCCGCTGGTCTCCCGACAACAGCCAGATCGTCTATACCTCCTATGAATCCGGGGTTCCGCGCGTCTACATCCTGGATACCCGCACGCTGCAGAAACGACCGCTTGCAGGGGTGTCGGGCTTCACCTCGGCACCGCGCTTTTCGCCTGACGGGCGCCGTGTAGTCTATGCCGCGGGCGAGGCCGGCAACTCGGATATCTACATACTCGACCTGACCAGCGGCGCGTCCTCCCGCCTGACCAGCACGCCCGCGATCGAGACCGAGCCCGGCTTCTCTCCCGATGGCACCCAGATCGTGTTCGAAAGCGATCGCGGCGGCAGCCAGCAGATCTATGTCATGCCCGCCTCGGGCGGTGAGGCACGGCGGATCAGTTTTGGCCAGGGGCGCTATGGCACCCCGGTCTGGTCGCCGCGCGGAGACCTGGTCGCGTTCACCAAGATTGTCGGTGGGCGGTTCCACATCGGCGTTATGCGGTTGGATGGTTCAGAAGAGCGGCTGCTGACTGCCAGCTTTCTGGACGAGGGGCCAACCTGGGCGCCCAACGGACGCGTCATCGCCTTCTTCCGCGAAACCGCGGGCGATACCGGTGCGCCCGGGATCTATACCGTTGATATCACGGGGCGGAACCTGAAGCGTCTGGCAACCCCCGATTTCGCCTCCGACCCAAGCTGGTCCTCGCTGTTGCCCTGACCGGGCCGCGCGATGTGCAGTAGGCGGGTCGGGATAAAAATGTTAGAACACCCGTCAAGCCCCGGTAGACACGGGGTGCCATGGAATGATCGTCGTGCAAGGATACGACCAGAGGTGAAGCAGTGATGAAACCGATCGCACTTGTTGTTTGCGCGACGCTGGCGCTGGCCGCCTGCTCGCAGGGCGAAAACCCGGACGCGTTGTTCGGGAACGGTGCCGGCACCGGCCCGGATGGCGCGGGGTATGACCCGTCAGCGACCTCGGGAACGGTCATCGGCCCGGATGGTACGCCGATCGAGGTAAACTCGATCGCCTATTTCAACCAGATCATCGGGGACCGCGTGTTGTTCCCGGTCGACCAGAGCGACCTGACCGCCGAGGCCAAGCAGATCCTGGATCAGCAAGCCGCCTGGCTGTCCGCGCGCCCGTCGATGGCGATCACCATCGAAGGCCACGCCGACGAAACCGGTACCCGCGAGTACAACTTCCGCCTGTCGGCGCGCCGCGCCAGTTCTGTGCGCGACTACCTTGTGACCCGCGGTATTCCCGATACCCGTCTGTCGACCATTCCTTTCGGCAAGGAGCGGCCCATCGCGACCTGTTCCGACGAGGCTTGCTGGTCGCGGAACCGCAGGGCGGTGACGGTTGTGACTGGCGGTCTGGGCGTCTGATCCGCGGAACGGGCAGCTACGAGGGACTTATCAATGCGATCCATGCTGATGGCCGTATCCGGGGTCATGCTGTTGACGGCCGCCGCCGTCGCGCAGCCGGCGCCGGATGGTCAGACCTTGGCAGGTATTCGGACCGAACTGCAGATCCTGCGTGACCAGATCGGTAGCTTGCAACGTGAGTTGCAGGTGGCGGACCCGGCGACGACCGGGGTGGTGAACGCCGCCCCCCTGTTGGAACGCGCCGGTCTGCTGGAGGAAGAGGTCCGCCGTCTGACCGCCCAGATCGAGGCGCTGCGCTTTCGGATCGACACCATCGTGGCAGATGGCACCAACCGGATCGGCGACCTAGAGTTTCGACTGACTGAACTTGAGGGGGGCGATTTCTCAACCCTTGGTGAAACCGTGCCCTTGGGGCAGGGGACCGCCGCGTCGGGAACGGGAACTGCAGGTGGCGCGCCCGCATCGCAGGCGACCGGTTCCGATCCTGTCGACATTGGTGTTTTACGCCCGATGCTGCGCTCGGATCGCGGCCAGTCGGCCCAGACGTCGACCGCAGCGACTCCGGTGCCTCAGCCGGTGCCGCAGGATCCGCTGCCCGTGCCGCAGCCTCAGACTCTGACCGCCACGCAACCCGACGCACCCCAACTCGCCGTTGCCGAGCGGGAGGCGTACGAGGTCGCATTAGCTGCCTTCAACAGCGGCGACTTCGGGACCGCGGCGCAGGGGTTCAAGGATTTCCTGACCGACTATCCGGGCGGTCCGCTTGCAGGCGAAGCCGCGTTCTGGCGTGGCGAGGCACTGGCGGCCCAGGGCGATTGGAGCAATGCCGCCCGCAGCTACCTGGACAGCTTTTCGGGCTCGCCCGACGGGCCGAAGGGCCCCGAGTCGCTCTATCGCCTGGGTGTCGCGCTGGGCCGTATCGGGCAGGTGAACGAGGCTTGCCTGACGTTGTCCGAGGTTGGCATTCGCTATCCCGGCGCTCCCGTCGAGCTTCAGCAGAAAACGGATAGCGAGCGCCGCGCGCTCAGCTGCAACTGAGGCCGGTGGGCACGCCCACTGTCGCTGAACGGCTCGCAGCCTCTCTGGCGGGGCTGCCGGACGGCCCCTTGGGTGTCGCTGTTTCGGGCGGTGGCGATTCGGTGGCGCTGTTGGCGCTGCTTTCGGACTGGGCTGATGGCCGCAGCCTGCGGGCAGTGACGGTCGATCACGGTCTGCGCCCGGAAAGTGCAGCCGAGGCCGCACAGGCCGCAGCAACCGCCGCCCGTCTGGGCATCGAACACGACACCCTGGTCTGGTCCGGACCGGTGGCAGGTAACCTGCAGGACGCTGCGCGCCGCGCTCGGCGCGAACTGATCTCTGCATGGGCGGGGGATAACGGTCTTGGCCTTGTCGCGCTTGGGCACACCCGCGATGACCAGGCCGAGACGTTCCTGCTACGATTGGCGCGCGGCTCCGGGCTGTATGGTTTGACGGGAATGCGTGCAGTCCAAGCGTCCGGGTCCGTGACATGGGTCCGTCCCCTTCTCACGGTCCGGCGGGAGGAGTTGCGCGCCTACTTGCGCAACCGAGGCCTGCCCTGGGCAGAGGACCCGAGCAACCGGGACAATCGGTTCGATCGCGTCCGTGTTCGGGAGGCGCTGCCGGGGCTTGAGGGAATCGGTCTGAGCGTCGACCGGCTTGCGGAGACGGCCGCGGCGCTCGACCGTTCGGCGCAGGTTGTGCGGAGTGCGGTGGCCACGCTGGCCAAGGCGGCTGCGGACCCCAATGACGCAGGTTACCTGCGATTGGATCTGAAGCGGGTTCAAGAGGCCGAGACGGAACTGCGGTTGCGTCTTCTAGCCGAAGGGCTGCGGTGGGTCTCGGGGGCCGAGTATACGCCGCGGCTGGCCGGTCTCGAGGCGCTGGACAGCTGGATACTGGGCAGGTCTGACGGTGGCCGGAATCGCCGTACGTTGCATGGTTGCGTTATCGAACGAGACGGCGACAGACTTGCGATCATTCGCGAACCTGCCCGCACCGGCCCCCCTGTCGCCGCCGGGCAGGTCTGGGACGGACGCTGGGCGACAGCGGCAGAAACTCCCGGTTTGACCGTGTCTGCGCTGGGCGAGGCTGGCCTTGCCGAGGTGCCCAACTGGCGCGCGACGGGGCATCCAAGAACCGCCCTGGCATCGTCGCCGGCATTCCGTCGTGACGAGGCGCTGATTGCCGCACCCTTTGCATTGCCCCCTAAACCCTGTCATGCTTGGCTTTTGACAGGGTCCAAACGCTTTCTTGAAGCGCTGGGTCCAAGTTGAAACCTTTGCGACACCTCTTATGTGGTAACGCATACGGGAACAGGGTGCCTTGCGCCCGATCCGAGCGGGAGAAGCCCTCGTGGGAAATTCTAAGAATATCATCTTCTGGGTGATCGTGTTTGTCTTGATGCTGGCGTTGTTCAACGTGTTCAGCAACGGCGGCACGACCCAGTCGGCAAGGGACATCAGCTATTCCGAGTTCCTCGACATGGTCGATTCCGACCAGGTCGCCTCGGTCAAGCTGGACGGCGAGAACGTGATCGTCTCGACCCGCGACAGCCGCACGCTGCAGACCGTGCAGCCGCGCAACGCCGATCCTCTTCCGGAACTCCGTGCCGCCGACGTCAATATCGAGGTCGTCCCGCAGGAACAGTCGACCTTCATGGCGACGCTGTCGCTGTGGTTGCCATTCCTGCTGTTGATCGGCGTCTGGATCTTCTTCATGAACCGCATGCAGGGCGGCGGCAAAGGCGGGGCCATGGGCTTCGGCAAGTCCAAGGCCAAGATGCTGACCGAGAAGTCGGGCAAGGTGACGTTCGATGATGTCGCTGGCATAGACGAGGCCAAGGAAGAACTGGAAGAGATCGTCGAGTTCCTGCGCGACCCGCAGAAGTTCAGCCGCCTCGGCGGCAAGATCCCCAAAGGGGCGCTGCTGGTCGG
>JBFHFG010000158.1:0-6682 GCA_041583815.1 Halovulum sp. | reverse complement strand
TCGAGGAGGATGCGGTGCGCACCTTGTTGGGCCGTCGCCCCGACGGGTTGGTCCTGACCAGCACCGATCATACGCCGGCGCTGCGTCAGATGTTGAGCACGGCGCGCGTGCCGGTGGTCGAGGTCTGGCAGATGCCGCGCAAGCCGATCGGGCACGTGGTGGGATTCTCCAACTTCGAAGCGGGGCGGGCGCTGACCGAATACCTGATCGGAACCGGCCGCCGCGCGATCGCGTTTCTGGGGGGCGGCCGGGCGTATGATGACCGGGGCAGTCGGCGGGCCGAAGGCTATGCCGCCGCGTTGAAGGCCACGGGGCTGGGTGCGCCGCGCCTAGTGCCCCGGGGCGACGGCGACCGTGCGAACGCCGAGGTGGGCGTGCGTGCGCTGGAACAGGCCCGGACGCGCTGGCCGGATCTGGACGCGGTGATCTGCGTCAGCGACCCGCTAGCGCTTGGGGTGCTGTGCGAGGCGCGTCGCCGGGACCTGGATGTTCCCGGCGACCTTGCCGTCGCAGGCTTCGGGGGGCTGGAACTGTCGGGGCCCGCCGCGATGGACATGACCACCGTGGCCTTCCCGGGCGAGGAGATCGGCCGCCGGTCGGCCGAAATCCTGTTGCATCCCGAGGATTATCCGACGCCCCAGGTGATCGACCTCGGCTTTCGCCTGATCCGCCGCGCAACGACTTGACGACTGCGTCAGCTGGTCGTCACGCCGCGCCGGTGGCGCGTCAGCATCCGGATCAGGGGGATCGCCCATAAAAGTAGCGTGGCAATGCCCAGCCCGGCGGCGATGGGGCGCTCGAAAAACGTCAGCAGGTTCCCGTCTGCCTTGATCATCGAGGTGATGAAGTGCTTCTCGATCATCGGCCCAAGCACCAGCCCCAGAATGGCCGGGGCAAGGGGGATTTCGTTCTCTTCCATCAGGAAACCCAGAACGCCGAAGGCCAGCATGATGATGATACCGGCTGGCGAATTGTTGATGGCGAACGAGCCGACCATGCAAAACACCAGTATCAGCGGCATCTGGATGCGCTGCGGCGCCGACAACAGCCGACCGGCGGCGTGGATCGCGACCCAGCCGATGGGCAGCATCATCAGGTTGGCCAGCACGAAGACCATGAAGATCGCATAGATCATCTCGGGCTGCTGGATGAACACCATCGGGCCGGGGTTCAGCCCTTTCACGAACATGACGCCGATCACGATGGCGGTGATCGTGTCGCCGGGGATGCCGAAGACCAGCGCCGGAATCCAGGCGCCCGAGACCGCACCGTTGTTGGAAGAGCCCGCCTCAACCAGACCTTCGACGTGGCCAGTGCCGAACTTCTCGGGCTGGCGCGAGAACTTTTTCGAGATCGCGTAGGACACCCAGGCGGCGATGTCGGCACCTGCGCCGGGCAGGGCGCCGATCAGCGTGCCGACGCTGGCGCCTCGCAGGGTCTGCTTGGGATAGCGGCGCAGCAGTGCGAATTGCGGGCGGAAGATCGGCCCCTTCACGGGCGGGATCCGCGCATCGACCGATCGCTTGGTGTAGGAGCGCATGATCTCGGACAGGGCGAACAGGCCAATCATCGCGGGGATGAACTGGATACCCGCCAGCAACTCTATCGAGCCGAAGGTATAGCGCGCGGCACCCGACGGGTTGTCCTGCCCGACCAGCGAGGCGGAAAGCCCGATGAACAGCGACACCAGCCCCAGGATGGGCGAACCGGCAGAGACAAAGACCGCGCTGGAAAGCCCCAGCATCACCAGCCAGAAATATTCGAACGACGAGAATTTGAGCGCGATCTCGGCCAGCTGCGGTGCGGCGAAGCTGAGCACGAGCGTTCCGAGGATTCCGCCGATAGCCGAAAAGAACAGGCAGGCGCCCAGGGCTTCGTTCGCGCGCCCCGCCTGGCTCAGGCGGTGCGCGTCCTCGACATAGGCCGCCGAGGCCGGTGTGCCGGGCATCCGCATCAGCGTGCCCGCGATGTCACCCGCAAAGATCGCCATGCCGGTCGCCGCGACGATAGAGGCGATGGCGGGGACGGGGTCCATGAAGAAGGTGATCGGCACCAGCAGCGCCGTTGCCATCGAGGCGGTCAGCCCCGGGATCGCACCCACGAACATGCCGAAGCAACCGGCGAGGAAGACGGTAAGCAGCACGTCGGGCTGCGCGACGATGGACAGGGCCTGGCCTAGCATCGCGATGCTCCTTGCAAGGGGGTTACCACAGCAGGCTTTCCACCGGCCCGCGCGGCAGCGGAACCAGCAGGAAGCGGCTGAACACGACATAGACCAGAACCGAGGCGACCAGCGCGGTGATGACGGCAGTCACGGCCTGCACCCGGCCGATCAGCATCAGCGCGATCAGCACTGTGCTGGCGACAGGGATGAAGCCCACCAGATCCGCGGCCAGGATGTAGACAACTGCCGCCAGCAGCACCGAAAGAACGCCAAGGCCGCGTCGGTCGCGCGCCCAGGCGCCCAACGCGAAACGCTGCCGTGACGCGCCCTGCCGCCAGCCTTGAAAAATGAGGACGAGGCCCAGCAGAACCCCGCCGCTGCCGACCACGCGCGGCATTGTGCCCGCGCCGTAGGCCTGGCCGGGTAGCGCTGGATAAGCCCAGGATGTGGCCACCAGTACCGCACCAATCAGCGCGACCAGCAGGCCCAGGAACAGGCTGTCGGATTTCATGGAATTTGGTCCGTGATTGGGGCGCGCCGGACACTTGCCCGGCGCGCCGCTTCAGGTCACTTGGTCAGGCCGGCAGCTTCCAGCACCTTGCCGAACGACGCGTCCGAGGCCGCGACGAAGGCTTTCGCCTCGTCAGCCGGCAGCCAGACGGCACCCAGCCCGCGGCTGGCCATGAAGTCCTGGTATTCGGCGCTGTTGAACGCCTTTTCCACCGCTGCGGCCAGCTTCTGCTTGACGTCATCGGGCAGACCCTTGGGTGCGAAGACCCCGCGCCAGGCGGCAAGCGTCCAGTCGGCGCCGGTCGCCTCTTTCAGGGTCGGCACGTCGGGGTAGGACGGGTGACGCTCGGTGCCCATGGTCGCCAGCGGAACGATGCGCCCGGCCTCGATCATGGTCTGGCCTTCCGGCAGCGATGCGGTGACGATATCGACACCGCCCGCGACCATGTCGGTGATCCCCGAGGCCGCGCCGTCGCTGGGTACCCATTTCACGTGGCCTGCATCCAGGCCTTCGGCGACCATCCAGCCTGCCAGCGCCACGTGCCAGATGCCGCCCTGCGCCGTCCCCGAGGCCGAAAAGGTGCCTGCCGGCTGGCTGCGCACCGCTTCGGCCAGTGCTTCGATGCTTTCATAATCCGAACTGGTCGAAACCATTACCCCCGCAGGATCCTGGTTGACCAGCGCGATGATCTCGTAATCCTCGTAGGTCAGGTCGGTCAGCCCCTGCCAGTGCATCATTGCGATCTCGACCGTGGCCAGACCGATGGTGTGGCCGTCCGGCTCGGCGGTGGCGATGGCCGAGTGGCCGACCACGCCGGAACCGCCTGTGCGGTTCACGACGTTCACCGGCTGGCCCAGGTCCTCCTGCATCACCGAGGCGAGGATCCGCGCAACCGCGTCGGTGCCGCCGCCCGCACCCCAGGGCACGACCATCTGCATCGGGCGCGACGGGAAATCCTGGGCGGCGGCCGCGCCACCCACGGTTAGCGCCAGCCCAATCGCTGCCGCGGTCATCCGGTAGAGTTTCATGGTTTCCTCCTTCAAGACACGGCGGTTATGTGCTCCGCCATTTTCCAAGCCATCGGTATACTGGCCAAGTAAACGCACACCTGCAATGAATCATGCTGCGTTCACGTGAACATCGACGCGTTTGCGGGCCGCGTCAAGTAAGTGTCTCGGGCTGTCGACGGGCTTGCCCGAGTTCCGGGCGCCATTTGACGGCATCAGTGGATGACAGAGCGCTATAGCTCGGCGACGATCCTGCATTCCCGCAGCCTGTTCTCCGCTCAGGCGAAATACTCGGGCCGGGCCTGCTTCATCGATTCCAGGTCGTCCAGAACCGTCCGCAGATGGGTCCGCGTGGCGGTCTCGGCAGCGTCAGGATCGTGCTGTGCAATGGCCCGGACGATCGCCCGGTGCTGGCGGATCAACGGTTCAATCGGCAGTTCGGTCGCGGTCAGGTGCCGGACGCGGTCCATGTGCATCCTGATCGCTTGCAGGTGTATCCAGGCGCCGGACTGATTGGCGGCGTCGGCCATGCTGCGGTGGAACTGCTCGTCCAGATTCATGAACGTCGGGCCGCCCTCGGCCAGTTTCTGTTCCTGGGCATCGACGATCGCGTGCAGCCTGGCGATCGCATCGTCGCCGGCCTTGCGCGCGGCGCAGCGGGCGATATCGGCCTCGACCGCCTCGCGCACGAACCGGGATACGACGACATCTCCGATGTTGATCCGGCAGACATAGGTGCCGCGCTGCGGCCGGATCTCGACCAGCCGGTCGGCCGCTAGCTTGATGAACGCCTCGCGCACAGGCTGGCGCGACAAACCGTATTCGCCTGCGATGTCCTTTTCGGACAGGCGCGTGCCGGGGGGCAGTTCGCCGGTCACGATCCGCATGCGCAGCAGGCCGATCAACTGCGCCCCTATAGGGGCCGAGGTTTCAAGTATGTGCGCGCCGTTCATCCTTAGGGATTAACCGAGCGCGGGGGTGAGATCAATTTAAAGCCTACTACCATACTTGTCAGCATATCGGATTCGCGTTACCGCTGCCGAGCGTATGGAGGATGAAGATGCGGCAGACATGGCGCTGGTTCGGCCCGCAGGACGCGGTCGGAATTCACGAAATGAGGCAAGCCGGGGTGGAGGGCGTAGTAACGGCCCTGCACCACGTACCGACCGGGGAGGTGTGGTCGCCATCCGAGATCCGGGCGCGGCAGGAGCAGATCGCGCAGCTTCCCGATCGTACCCCTTCGGGTCTGAAGTGGGAGGTGGTTGAAAGCCTGCCGGTGTCCGAGGACATCAAGAAACAACGCGGCGATTGGCGCGCGCACCTTGCAGCCTATCGCGAGAGCATGGCCAACCTTGCTGCCGCAGGGATCGAGGTCATCTGCTACAATTTCATGCCTGTCCTCGACTGGACGCGCACGGATCTGGCCTGGCGATTGCCCCATGGCGGCACGGCGATGCGGTTCGACCTGATCGACTTCGCCGCTTTCGACATCCACATCCTGCAACGCCCCGGCGCCGCCGAAAGCTTCCCCGAGGGGGTGGCTGAACAGGCCGCCGCGCGGGTCGCAGGAATGGACGACGCGCAGAAGAGGGCGCTGGCCGAGAATGTGGTATGTGGGCTGCCGGGCGCGGCAGAGCATTTCACCATGGACGACGTGCGCACGCACCTGGCCGAGTACGACGGCATCTCGCCTGAAAGATTGCGCGCCCATCTGGTCGACTTCCTGTCCGAGGTCGCTCCCGAGGCCGAGCGCCTGGGCCTGCGCCTGTGCTGCCACCCGGACGATCCGCCGTTCCCTCTTCTGGGTCTGCCACGTGTCATGTCGACCGAGGCGGATTATCGCGCCGTTCTTGATGCCGTCGATACGCCGGCGAACGGTGTAACCCTCTGTTCGGGATCGCTGGGCGCGCGGCCCGACAACGATCTTCCCGGCATGATGGCGCGGCTGGGCGACCGGGTGCACTTCCTGCACCTGCGCAATGTCCTGCGCGAGACCAAGGGCACGCCATGCTCGTTCCACGAGGCCGAGCACCTTGCGGGCGGCACCGACATGGTCGCCCTGATGAAGGCGATCCTGAGCGAAGAGGCCCGGCGCCGCTCAGCAGGGCGCAAAGATTCCTCGATCCCGTTTCGACCCGACCACGGGCAGGACATCCTCGATGATCTGAACCGGAAGGTGCAGCCGGGTTATCCGTTGATTGGCAGAATGAAGGGGCTGGCCGAACTGCGGGGCATCATGACTGCACTGGAGCATGTAGCGGTGCCGACATGACGCGCCTGTCCGCCGCAACGCTGGATCAACTGCCTGACGGGGTGGCGCCAGCCTACCTTCCTGCCGAACACGGCATCGGGGTCCTTCACCTGGGGTTGGGGGCGTTTCACCGTGCCCACCAGGCGGCGTATACCGACGCGGCGCTGGCCCGGCAGGGCGGCGATTGGCGCATCGCGGCGGTCAGCCTGCGTTCGACCGGGACTGTCGATGCTCTGACGCCTCAGGACAACCTGTTCACGCTGATCGAAAGCGGCGCAGACGGGCTTCGGCCCCGGGTCATCGGCAGCCTTGGCCGAACCATCGCCGCAGCCCGTACTCCGGACACGGTATTGGAGGTTCTTGCCGACCCGGCGGTTCGTGTCGTGACCCTGACCGTTACCGAAAAGGCCTATGGGTTCGACCGCGCCAGCCGTGACTGCGATCCTGCGCATGCGGATGTCGCTGCCGACCTTGCCAACCCGCGCAAGCCACGCGGCGTGCTGGGTATCCTGACCGAGGGCTTGCGTCGGCGTCGCGACGCGGGGCACCCGGCACCCGCGATCCTGTGCTGCGACAACCTTCCGGAAAACGGCAGGCTGCTGCGCGCTGGCGTCGTGGGGTTCGCCCGGCGGTTTGACCGCGACCTTGCCGACTGGATCGGAGCGAATGTCGCCTTCCCCTCGTCCATGGTCGACCGTATCACCCCGGCGGCGACCGCCGATACTCTGGCCCGAGCACAATTTCTGACC
>JBFHFG010000157.1:0-6697 GCA_041583815.1 Halovulum sp. | reverse complement strand
GGTAGGGATGATGCGGCGCCGAAACCGGTGCCGTTCAGTGCCCGGACGAACGGATCGTCCGGGCAGATGCGATGCTGCCCGTAAGGGGTCAGAGCTTTTTCCATTCGGCTTCGGCGTCCATCCAGCCGATGTCACGTTCCAGCAGGGCACGCTGCTCGGCCTTGGAGTAACCACCCATGTCGTGTTCGTCGGAATACTGGGTGCTCTGCTCGGCAAAGACGCGGCGGCCGTAATCCATCATGCCGAACATCGAGCCCTTCTCGAGGTAGTGCATGGTGACGAGGTTGAAGCCCAGTTCGGCGATCTCTTCGAGCGTCACGAAGGGCTTGCCATCGACGGTGGCGATATCGCCGAACATCTTCCAGCCGGGCAGGACCTTGGCGACCTTCTTGCACTCTTCGAGGGTGCGCAGCCCGTGCACATAGGTCATCTCGGCGCCCAGTTCGGCGGCGCGGACGCACCGTTCGATGGCGTCGTCCAGGCCCTTCTCAAGCTTCGATTCAGTCCGGGCGATCACCACGCAATCGGTACCTTCGCACGCATCGATCGCGGCCTTGATCTTGGCCAGCCACAGCTCTTGCGAGACGACCTCGTGGGTCACGTTTCCGTCCAGCTTGCCGGCCAGGGTGGCTTCTTCCATTGCACGGCCGAAGCGCGCATAGCCGCGTTCGTTCGGGGTATCCTCAAGCAGGATCGCGGCGGCACCGGCCTTGGCCAGCCTGCGGCACGTCCGGTACGCCTGCGCGACATCGCCAAAACAATCGTCGGCGTCGATGATCAGCGGCAGCGGGGAATAATCGGCGATCCGGTCGGTGGCCCAGATCAGCTCTTCCTGGTTGTGAAGCCCCATATCGGGGACGCCGCTCATGCTGAATCCAAGCGACGCTCCGCTCAGCAGAGTGGCCTTGAAGCCGGCCATCTCGGCGGCCTTGGCCGAATAGCAGTCCCAGATGCAGGGGGTGAACACCTGTTCACGCGCGAAGAGCTCGCGAAATGTGGTTCTGGGTCGCTTGTCAAACATGGGGGAGCCTTCTTTGGATGGTTGGACGGACCCGTATCCAGCGCAGGGTCCGGTCGGCCGTAAGCACCGGCCGATCCGTTGGTCTGCCCCCGTCCCGGATGGGCGCGGGGGACACTGCCGTGCTTACTCGGCGGCGCAAGCGTCTTCGCACAGGTACAGGTACTGCTTCTGAAGCATCCCGCTGTCCGAGTGCACCAGCCCTGCAGTATCGTCGCGCATTAGCAGAAAGCGGGTTTCGGCGCCGAAGATGTACAGCGGCAGTTCCTCGGCCACGAGTTGCTGGACCCGGTGATACTGGGCCGTGACCTCGTCATCGTCCATGGTGGCATTCGCCGCAGCAAGTGCCGCATCCATCTCCGGGTTCTCGTACTGGCCCCAGTTGTTGGTGCCGGTCGAACCCAGCAGGGTCGAGATGATCGGCTCGGGTCCGTTCGCGACCATGACACCGCCATCGACGCACAGATCGAAGTTCATCTGGCCTTTGCAGGTCGTGCTGAACATCGCCTGATCGACGATCTCGATATCGACACTGACGTTCTGGTAAACGCTGAGAACCTGCTGCAGGTACGAAGCCAGACGCTTCAGGTCCGAGTTGGAATAGGTGACGATGTCGATGTCGAACGGGGTGCCGTCGGCAGCCAGTTCATCGAACAGTTTCTGCGCGTCCTCGGGGTTATATTCCGGCAGGTTGTAGTCGGTCTGGTGATAGGGCGACCCTTCGGTGAAGTAGTTGTTCGGCGTGACGTAGCCGTCCATCTGGGTATAGGCCTGCATCAGCCGCGCGCGGTCGATGGCCTCGTAGAACGCCTTGCGCGCCCGGAAATCGGTGAAGGGGCCGGCTTTCTGGTTGAAGTAGGCCCGATAGAGGCCAGGGATCGGGATCTCGTGCGTGGCGATGCCGTCGGCTTCGGCGTTGCTGCCGAACTGGTAGGGATACCCCGCCATCATCGTCGCGCCGCCCTGCACCACGGTCGAGATGCGGCTGTTGGTTTCGGGGATGATCTTGAAGTGTAGCGTATCGAGATAGGGGCGCGGCGCGTCCCAGTAGCCCGGGTTGGGCTTCATCGTCATCGACACGCCCTGGTCCCAGCTATCCATCACGAACGGACCGGCACCGACAGGCTTGATGTCGGTCTTCTTCTCGGCGGCCTCAAGTGCGGCGGGCGAGGCGATGAACGGCGCAAGCTGCGCGACCTGCGACGCGAAGTTCCGGTTCGGTTCGTCCAGCGTGATCTCGATCGTCAGATCGTCGATGATCTTGATGCCTTGGTTCCACGACGCGACAAAAGCCTGCGCGGGCGCCAGCGTGTCGGGGTCCGCGGCGCGGTCCCAGTTGTACTTGACCGCCTCGGCGTCATAGGCGTTGCCGTCGGTAAAGGTCACGCCCGGCCGCAGCTTCAGGGTCCAGGTCTTAGCGTCCTCACTGGTCAGGCCTTCGGCCATGCCGCCCTGGATATTCCCGTCGATATCGACATAGACGAGCACGCCATAGACGGCATCGCGCATGTCCATCGGGCCGCCGGGATAGGTGCCGTTGGTGATCGCCGGGTCCCAGTTGGTCAGGTCCGAACCGTTGATGATCGTCATTTCGCCGCCGTGAACGGGCTGCATTTCCGCGTGCGCGCCGGTGGCGGATGTTAGCGTCACGACCGGGACGGTGATGCCGATGAAGGCAGCAGTAAGTGCGAGCGCCGTGCGCCGCTTGAGCGGACTTTTTGCGCTGGAGAGTGAGAAGGATCGCATGGCCTGTTTCTCCTGATTGGTCAGTCGGCTGGGCGGCTGACGGATTTCCCTGTGGATGACTGAAAGTGGACTTCCCTGCCTGCCGGGGCAGACGGAAAATTCCTGGTAGCGTCAGTTGTTGTCGGCCTCCTTCCACCGCCGGACCTTTGGGTGCGCAATGCCGAAAAGGTCGAGCGCCCGACCGGTGGTCTGATCTATGATGTCGTCGAGTGTCTTTGGCTGCGTATAGAAGCCGGGAACGGGCGGCATGATGATCGCGCCGCTGCGCGTCGCCTGGTCCATCAGCGCTATGTGTCCGGCGTGAAGCGGGGTTTCCCGAACCATCAGCACCAGCCGGCGGCGTTCTTTCAGGCATACGTCGGCGGCGCGGCTGATAAGGTCGTCGGCATAGCAATTGGCGATCGCGCTCAATGTCTTGACCGAGCATGGCGCAACCAGCATCCCGTCGCAGACGAACGACCCGGAGGCGATTGCCGCGCCGATATCCTTGTGGCTGTAGGTCTTGTCCGCCAGCGCCCTGATTTCATCGGCGCTTATCGCGGGGCCCTCTTCCATCTGGGTCCGGACTGCCGCGGGCGATATCACGAGATGCGTTTCCACATCGTCGATCTCGCGCAGCATCTGTAGCGCGCGGATCCCGTAGCAGGTGCCGGACGCACCGGTTATCGCGACGATCAAGCGGCGCAAGGTTTGCCCCCCGGATGGAAGGAAGACCGCCCTGTCCCCATGACCATGCGGCTGCACCCGGTCATGCCAGCAGATCCGGGCGAAGCTGGCCAAGCAGCGCGCGCATCCGGTCATAGGCGTCTTCGGGCGGCAGCGCCTTGTCGTAGCCCTGGCTTCGATCGCCGGCGCGGCAGGTCGCGTCATAGCCGATCTTGGCGACCATGCCGCCATCTTCCTGCGCTTCGGACCGGTCGGCTGGCAGATCCGAAACGATCAGAACATCGCGTTCTGCCCGCATGCGGGTCATCTTCGCCATTTCGACGGCGTGCAGGTCCCATGGGTCGACGTCGGTATCCACGACCGTGACATTCTTGATGATGCTGACAGCACCCCAGCAAATCGCCATCGCGCGGCGGGCCTGTCCGGGGCGGGGCGCATTCAGTTGCACGACAACGTCGTTGCGGCCACTGCCCGAGGTGTTCACCGCGACTTCGCCAACGTTCTGAAGGTACCGCGACAGCTGCGCCTTCAGGCTGGCAGCGATGGGGATTGCGCCCAGGTAGATATGTTCGGCGTGATAGCCCGGCGCGATGACCTGGAACATCGCATCGCGGCGCGACGTCATGCAGCCGAAGGTGACCCGGTAGCCCGCGCCGTAGTCTTCGTACATCCCGTGATATTCCGAGACGGGCCCTTCCTGGATCGTCTGATCCGCGTGAATGTGCCCCTCGAGAACGATCTCCGCCTCGGCGGGAACAAGCAGGTCGACGGTGCGGGCCTGAACCAGCCTGACCGGCGCGCCCAACAGGGCACCGGCATTGTGCATCTCGTCATCGCCCAGCCCCAGGTACAGGCAGGCGGCCAGCTGGATGGCGGGATGTGCACCCAGCACGACTGCTATTTCCAGGGGCTTGCCCAAGGCCGCGGCCTTGCGCGCCATGATCGCAAGGTGATGGTTGGGCGCGATGCCGACCAGTGCCTCGTCGGGGCCGAGGATCTTGATCCGGGCATAGGACGCATTGCCCAGCCCGGTTTCCGGGTCGCGCGCCACGATCATCCCGGCCGAAATATAAGGTCCGCTTTCCTTCGAGAAGAACACCGGGACCGGCAGTTTCGCCAATACACCCTGCTCGTGCACCCGGTCCTGAACCGGTGCATTCTCGACCGTCACCGACGCGATGGGGGTGCGGACCGACTGAAGCAGCGTCTTCTGGATGTCCTGTACCGGCACTCCCAGAACGGCCGCGATCCGGTCGCGGCTGGTCAGAAGATTACCGAAAACGGGCATGTCGAAGCCCTTTACGCGGTTCACCCGGACAGCCGCGCGATCGTCGGTCAACGACAGCCGCGCCGAGATATCGAACTTCGGATCGATCTCTTCCTCGACCACGATCAGGTCACCGGAACGGGCAAGGGACTCGAGCAAGGGCCGACACGATTGATCGCCAGGTGCGCTGGTCTTTTCCGCGGAAGCGGGCTCGTTCGGCGCGCCTGCTTTCGAATATCCTGTCGGGCAGTTCAGTGTCACTCGGTCGTCCTTGGGTATCGCGCTTGGGGTCAATACCCGGACTATGAAAACGGGGCTGGAGGTTGGGTAGAGATGAAAAACCGAACAAGCCCATAGGAAAAATTTAACCGCTTGCCTGCAATGCCCCGCGTGCAGGGGGCGGCAAGCCGTCCGGTTTTTCCTGCCTGCCGAATAGGCATATTCGTCAGCATGGGCCGCGATATCCCGACATCCTGATTACCGGCTCGTTGCTTGTTCATGGTCTGAATGTCCGGTCCTGCCCGCTTCGGAGTTGCAGCCGTTCTGATGACATCCGGACGGCGGCGACATAGCTGATCGCGCCGCAATGGTGCGCAGAGGGCTCAATGGCGTGTGTCTTGGCAGTATACCCCCGGCTTGCCCTGCAATTGGGCAGTCCGGAGGCGCCGTGCCCGCCGCGCGAATGGACCTTGGCCGCGGATGTACGACTCGCTTGCAGCCTTTGGGCGCCAGCCCTGCCCTTCCGCGGAAGGGCAAACTCTTGATGTTCCCATTTCGTTCGCGACGGGGTAGCTTCGGGAAAACGGGCGGCAGGCAAGGCAATGGACACGAGCTATCTGGACAAGCTGAACGACAACCAGCGTGCGGCGGCCGTTCATGGCGTCGGGGCCGATATCCCGTCGCGCCCGTTGCTGGTCATCGCCGGGGCCGGGTCCGGCAAGACAAACACCCTTGCCCATCGCGTGGCGCACCTGCTCGTCAATGGCGCGGACCCGAGGCGGATCCTGCTGATGACCTTCTCGCGACGGGCGGCAACGGAACTCGCGCGTCGGGTCGAGCGGATCACCGCCCGGGCGATGAACGCCGGTTACGCTGCCGAAACCCTTACCTGGGCCGGAACGTTCCACGGGATCGGCGCGCGCATCCTGCGTGACAATGCGCTTGGCGTCGGACTGGACCCGGACTTCAGCATCCACGACCGCGAAGACAGCGCGGACCTGATGAATTTCTGCCGTCATGAACTCGGCTTCTCGAAAACGCACAGCCGGTTTCCCGCGAAAGGCACCTGCCTTGCCATCTATTCCCGCGTGGTGAACGCCGAAAGCCCACTTGCCGACGTCCTGAAACAGAGCTTTCCCTGGTGCGCGGATTGGCAGGTGGAACTGAAGCAGCTTTTCCGCGCCTACGTACAGGCCAAGCAGGCGCAGAACGTGCTCGACTACGACGATCTGCTGCTGGCCTGGGCGCAGGTCATGGAGGATCCGGACTTCGCCGCGCACATCGGCGGCGCATGGGATCACGTTCTTATCGACGAATACCAGGACACGAACCGGTTGCAGGCGCGTATCCTGATGGCGCTGAAGCCGGACGGGCACGGCCTGACCGTGGTCGGCGATGACGCGCAGTCGATCTATGCGTTTCGTGCCGCGACGGTCCGCAACATCCTCGATTTTCCGCAAAGCTTCAGCCCGCCCGCCGACGTCATCACACTAGACAGGAATTATCGCTCCACAGCCCCTATACTCGAGGCCGCGAATGGCGTGATCGCCGAGGCACGGGAACGGTTTACCAAGGACCTTTGGACGGACCGCCAATCGGATGAAAAGCCGCGACTGGTTTCGGTACCGGATGAGCTTTGCCAGGCGCGTTATATCGTCGACCGGGTGCTGGACAACCGCGAGAGGGGGGTGGCGCTGAAGGATCAGGCGGTGCTGTTCCGGACCTCCAGCCATTCCGGGCATATCGAGATCGAGTTGACGCGCAGAAATGTGCCCTTCGTG
>JBFHFG010000156.1:0-6756 GCA_041583815.1 Halovulum sp. | reverse complement strand
GGGCGCGGCGCGCGCGGCAGGGCGCCCAGGGCCAGCGCGATCTGAACGCCGCCTAGGCTGGGCGCCGGGTTGAGCGCAATGTCATGGCCCTGGCGGTGCAGCATCAACGCCGCGCGCCACTCAGGACGGGCGTGGCTCAGGTCATCCGGGGTCAGGTGGCTGCCGGGCAGGGCGGCCAGCATCTGCCCGATCTCACCTTCGGTGAAAAAGCGCGGTCCCTCGGCGGCCAGTACCTCCAGCACGTCGGCCAGTTCGGTATTGCGCTGCACGGTGCCCGCTTCGATCGGCTTGCCACCCGGCGCGTGCAGCGCCGAAACCGTCGGATCCGAGGTCAGGATCGGGGCCACCAGCGCTGCGACTTCCGCCTGAAACTCGGTGACCTCAACGCCCTGGCGCGCCTGCTGTGCGGCAAAGGCAACCAGTTCGGCCCAGGGCAGCCGCCCGTGGCGCTCGTGCGCCTCGAACAAGGCCGGGATCAGCGTCGGCGTCGCCACTGTGCCCGCGCCGATATGGAAATCCTGCGTCGCGGTGCCGAAATCCACCGTGATCGTCGACAGGTCCAACTCGCCTTCAGCCCGGCGACGGCGTGGCGTCTGCACGAAGGCGTCCAGCACGTGCGGCGGACCGGCTTCGGGGGCCAGCATCAGGAAGCCACCGCCCAGCGGTTGCGCCAGCACGGGTTCCACCACGAAGGCGGTGCAGGCTGCGGCGATGCAGGCGTCCATGGCACTGCCGCCGGCGCGCAGGGCATGCTCGGCCGCCTGGGTGGTCAGCCTGTGGCCAGAGGCGACGGCATAGGTCATGGGATCACGGGTTTGTTCATCGGCGCAGCATTAGCCGAGCGCCCCCCGCAGGCGCAAGCGGCCGCCGGTCCCTCCGGCGGCCGTATCGGTCACATGGCGCCGCGGAACACCACGGCTTCTTCCATCACGTCCGCGTCGACGAAATCCTCGTACTGGCGGAAGTTCTCCTCGAACATGCGGACCAGGCGCGCGGCCTGGCGGTCATAGGCGTCAGCCTTGTCCCAGGTGCGGCGCGGATCGAGCAGCAGGTCCGGAACCCCCGGACAGGACGTCGGGACGGCGAAGCCGAAGGCATCGTCCATGCGGAACGTCTGCTTGTTCAGCGATCCGTCCAGCGCCGCGACCAGCAGGGCGCGGGTGGCCTTGATCGGCATCCGGCTGCCCACGCCATAGGCCCCGCCGGTCCAGCCGGTGTTCACCAGCCAGCAGGTGGCACCGGTCTCGGCGATCTTGTCGCGCAGCATCGCGCCATAGACCTCGGGGCGTAGCGGCATGAACGGCGCGCCGAAGCAGGTCGAGAAGGTCGGCTGAGGCTCGGTCACGCCCTTCTCGGTGCCCGCCACCTTCGAGGTGAAGCCCGACAGGAAGTGGTACATGGCTTGTGCCGGCGTCAGCTTGGCGATCGGCGGCAACACCCCGAAGGCATCGCAGGTCAGCATGATGACGTTCTTTGGCTGCCCGCCCCGCGCGGTGGCAGAGGCGTTCGAGATGAACTCGAGCGGGTAGGCGCAGCGCATGTTCGCCGTCAGGCTGTCGTCCGAGAAGTCCAGTTCCCGCGTGTGCGGATCGTAGACCATGTTCTCGATGACGGTGCTGAAAGTCGAGGTGGTGGCGTAGATCTCCGGCTCGGCCTGCGGGCTCAGGTCGAGCGTCTTGGCATAGCAGCCGCCTTCGAAGTTGAAGGTGCCCTTGTCCGACCAGCCATGCTCGTCATCGCCGATCAGCACGCGCGAAGGGTCGGCCGACAGCGTGGTCTTGCCGGTGCCCGACAGGCCGAAGAAGATCGCCGTGTCGTGCGGATCGCCCGGCGCGTGGTTGGCCGAACAGTGCATCGGCATCACGCCCTTTTCGGGCAGCAGCGCGTTCAGCACCGAGAACACCGATTTCTTGTTCTCGCCCGCGTAGGACGTGCCGCCGATCAGGATCATCTTGCGCTCGAACGAGATCGCGATGACCGTTTCGGACCGGCAACCGTGCCGCTCGGGGTCGGCGTTGAAGCTGGGGCAGTTGAGGATGGTGAAATCGGGCACGAACCCGGCCAGTTCGGCCTCGTCCGGGCGGCGCAGCAGGTGCCGGATGAACAGCCCGTGCCAGGCCAGTTCGGCGATGATGCGCACATTCAGGCGATAGTCCGGGTCGGCGCCGGCAAAAAGATCCTGGACGAACAGTTCGCCGCCCTTGATGTGTTCGAGCATGTCGAGACGCAGGCGTTCGAACGCATCCGGCTCCATCGGCGCGTTGTTGTCCCACCAGATCTTGTCCTCGACCGATGGTTCGCGGACGACGTGCTTGTCCTTGGGCGAGCGTCCGGTGTGCTTGCCGGTGTTGACCAGCAGCGTGCCGCCGCGCCCAAGTTCGCCTTCACCACGCCGGATCGCCGACTCGATCAGGGCATGTTCAAGCTGGTTGTAGTGAATCGTGGCGGCGCCGGGAAAACCCGTCGTCTCCAGTGTTTGGTCTGGGTTCACTGTACCCGTAGTCATAAGGGACTCCTCCTCATGCCAGACAACCGCCCGGAATGGACGGTGTCTCTCTCCCCTTGCGGAGGCTGCGAACGCCGGAGGGCCAGTCCGGTGGAAAATATCTCAATTTTGCCATGTTTGCAGCGCTTCCGGGGGGAAGCGTACCATCATGTCGCCATTATTCCACTGGATTTTGTGTGGCGAAGGTGCGGCACAGCGCGCCAATTGTGTGCGCCGCTGGCGTATGGATTTGGCCTTCGGAAGGGGGCCCGTGTAATACTTTTTGGATAATTCGCAGTCCGGAGGAGCAGATCATGTCGGCAAGTATCGCGCTGGTGGACGACGACCGGAACATCCTGACCTCGGTTTCGATGGTCCTCGAGGGTGAAGGATATGCCGTCCGGACCTACAATGACGGGGCCGCGGCGCTTTCCGCGTTCGAAAAGACGATGCCGGATCTGGCGATCCTGGACGTCAAGATGCCCCGGATGGACGGGATGGAACTGCTGCGTCAGTTGCGCACCAAGACCGACATGCCGGTGATCTTCCTGACGTCCAAGGACGAGGAAATCGACGAGCTGATCGGCCTGCGCATGGGCGCGGACGACTACATGCGCAAACCGTTTTCCCAGCGCCTGCTGGTGGAGCGTATCCGCGCGATCCTGCGCCGCCGCGAGAATTCGTTGAAGGAACCGACCGAGGGCGAGACCAACACCCTTGTCCGCGGCAGTCTGACGATGGACCCGCTGCGCCATTCGGTGATCTGGAAAGGGCAGCAGATCACCCTGACCGTGACAGAGTTCCTGATCCTGCAGGCCCTGGCGCAACGTCCCGGTTTTGTCAAAAGCCGCGACCAGTTGCTGGATGTCGCCTATGACGATCAGGTATATGTGGACGACCGGACCATCGACAGCCACATCAAGCGGATCCGGAAGAAGTTCAAGGCGCATGACAACGAGTTCTCCTCGATCGAGACGCTGTACGGCATCGGCTACCGCTACAACGAGGCCTGACGCCATCGTGGAACCGGGACATGGCTGATGGCGGCGCCTTGAAGGACAAGGTCCGCCCGAAGATCATCCTTTCGGCAGAGCCGACGCGCAGTGCGGACCGCGAGCAACCCAGCCTGATGGACTGGAAGGCGCGGTTCGGACGCCGTTCGCCCCTCTCGCGCAAGATCATCACCTTCAACCTTGTTGCGCTGGGCGTTCTGCTGACCGGCGTGCTGTACCTGAACCAGTTCCAGGGCGGTCTGCTGGAGATGCGCGCCCGCGCGCTCGTCACCGAAGGCAGGCTGGTCGCGACAGTCCTGTCGGACCGCTTGGGCGGAGAGGTCGACGGGCTGAAGGCGATCGACGCACTGGTGACCGTGCAGGGCGTGACATCGGCGCGGATGATGCTGTTCGACGCGCAGGGTCGGCTGGTGACGCGGGTCGAGTCCGGTCGCTTGGCCGACGCGGGCGAAACCATCGACGGGCCGGTCGTTCAACAGCAACCATCGGCGTTCATCGCGATCATGGCGCAGTTGTGGGACCGTGCCAGCCGCCTGTTTGCCGCCCGCCAGGACGAGGCTGCGCCGATGTCGCTGAGCTCGGCGCGCCCCCTGGCCGAAACCGCGCTTGCTGAAAACCGCATCGTGCGCAGCACCGGGACGACCCAGGTCGGCGACCAGGTGTTGTCCGTCGCATTGCCGGTTCCCGGCCCCGAAGGCACGCTGCTTGGTGCGCTTGTGCTGACAACGGCCCCCGGCGACGTCGATGCGGTGATCCGGTCCGAGCGAGAGAAGATCCTGCAGGTTTTCGCGCTGGCCATCATCAGTTCGATCGCGTTGAGCCTCGTGCTGGCCAACACCATCGTCCGCCCGCTGCGCGACCTGTCCGAGGCGGCGCACGAAGGCGGTACTCGCAACGCGCAGCAGGTCAACCCCGAGCGCATCAACATCCCCGACATGACCGGCCGCCCGGACGAGATCGGATATCTGTCCGGCGCCATGCGCTTGATGACCCGCGCCCTGTTCGACCGGATCGAGGCGAACGAGAGCTTCGCCGCCGACGTCGCGCACGAGATCAAGAACCCGCTGACCTCACTGCGGTCAGCGGTCGAGACGTTTCCCTATGCCAAGACAGACGAGTCGCGCGAAAAGCTGCTGAACGTCATCAAGAACGATGTCGACAGGCTGGACCGACTGGTTACCGACATCTCGAACGCGTCGCGGCTGGACAGCGAACTGGTGCGCGATCAGATGGAAGTCTTCGATCTGCACGCGCTGCTGTCGAACTTGATCTCGTTCAACGAAAAGCAGGCCGCCGAGGTGGGCGCGCGCCTGGCGGCGAGCTTCCCCGACCAGCCGCTCAATATCACAGGACTCGAGGGACGGCTGGCACAGGTCTTCGTCAACCTGATCACCAACGCGATCTCGTTCGCCGGTGAGGGCGACGAGATACGCGTCGACACGCAGGTCACCGGCGGCAAGGTGCGGATCAGCGTCCAGGATCAGGGCCCCGGTATTCCCGACGACAACCTCGCCGACGTGTTCGAGCGGTTCTATTCCGAACGTCCCCAGAAAGAGGAATTCGGAAATCACTCGGGCCTCGGGTTGGCGATCTCGCGCCAGATCGTGGAAGCGCACGGCGGCGAGATCTGGGCCGAGAACGTCCGCCCCGAAGGCGCAGGCCCGGAAACGCCCCCGCAGGGCGCGCGGTTCGTCGTCGTCCTGCCGATCTGACGAATGGACCCTGCCCCGCCGCATATGATGCATGGGACCTGCGTCGCCTGGCACGGGCGGGGGGTTCTGCTGACCGGGCCCTCAGGCAGCGGAAAGTCGGCGGTGGCGTTGCAACTCATGGCGATGGGCGCGGACCTGGTGGCCGATGACCAGGTGCTGATCCACGCGACGCCGGATGGACTCGAAGCCGAAGCACCGGCCGCGTTGGCCGGCATGATCGAAGCGCGCGGCATTGGCCTGATCCGCGTACGTCACCTGCCGCGCGCGCGCATCCTGCTGGCGGTCGACATGGACTTGACGGAAGCGGCACGTCTGCCACAACCGCGGCAACGAAATATCAACAGCATGTGGGTTCCATTGATTGCGGGTGGCAATCGTCCATATCTGAGTCATGAAGTCATGGCCTGTTTGCGACACGGGCTGACGCCGCTATTAGTGAACCCCGAGGATCCGCTGGATGCAGATCGCGATTGACCCTTCCGCCACGTTGCAGGACGTGGCGATCGTCACCGGCCCCTCGGGTGCCGGGCGCTCGACCGCGATCAACGCGCTGGAGGATCTGGGATTCGAGGCAATCGACAACCTGCCGATGCCCCTGCTGGAGCGGCTGTTCGCGGGGGGCGCCCATGACCGGCCGTTGGCGGTCGGGATCGACGCCCGCACCCGCGACTTCGGTGCCGACGCGCTGATGGCCACGGTCGATTCGCTTATGGCGATCCCTCAGCTGAACGTCTCGCTGGTGTACGTGGATTGCGATACCGACACGCTGCTGCGGCGATTCTCGGAAACCCGGCGGCGGCATCCGCTGGCCCCGAACGAGACCCCGTTGGTCGGGGTGGAGCGGGAAAGGGCCTTGCTGGGCAGCCTGCGCGAGCGGGCGGACATTCTTGTCGATACAACGCAGATGACCCCGCACGAGTTGCGGGCCGAGATCGGGCGCTGGTTCGGGCGCGGTGACGGCGCTGCCGACATGGCGGTGTCGGTGCAGTCGTTCAGCTTCAAGCGCGGCACGCCGCGGGGGGCGGACATGGTGCTTGACTGTCGCTTCCTGCGTAATCCGCACTGGAAACCCGAGCTGAGGTCGATGACGGGCGAACAACCACAAGTGGTTGAGTATGTGATGGGCGATCCGCTGTACCAACCCTTCTACGACAAGTCGCTCGACATGCTGGAGCTGCTTTTGCCGGCCTACAAGGCCGAAGGGAAATCCTATTTCACGCTCGCCCTTGGGTGTACCGGCGGGCAGCATCGGTCGGTCTGCATGGCGGAAAGGCTGTCGAATGGGCTTGCGAACGCCGGATGGCAGGTGTCTATTCGGCATAGAGAACTGGAGCGGGTCGTTGGGGGGCGGGCGCTCAAAGGTGTGGTGGAAACTTGATCGGTATCGTGATCGTCGCGCACGGCGGGCTGGCCAGGGAGTACCTGGCGGCGATGGAGCACGTCGTGGGGCGCCGTCCCGGCACGCGCGCGATTTCGATCGGTGCGGATGACGACCGGGCGCTCAAACAGGCCGAGGTGGACAAGGCAGTCGCCGATGTCGACGACG
>JBFHFG010000155.1:0-6809 GCA_041583815.1 Halovulum sp. | reverse complement strand
TACGCTCGACGCCTTCGCCGAACGAGATCTTGCGCACGGTGAACGACGCACCGATGCCCTTGCCGCCCTTGCGGCCGATGCAGACGCCTTCATAGGCCTGCACACGGGTCCGGGTGCCCTCGGTCACCTTGTAGCCGACGCGGATGGTGTCGCCGGCGGCGAAGTCGGGAATGTCCTTGCCCAGCTCCGCGATCTGCTCTTTCTCGAGCGTCTCGATGATGTTCATCGTTTCAGTCCTTATGCTCGCCTTTTGCGGCGATGGTGTGCGCGTCCGAGAGCTCCTGGCCTTGCACCGGGTCCCCACTTTCGTGAGCCCGCCAGAGATCGGGACGACGTTCCTTCGTCAGGGCCTGTGACTGGGCGCGGCGCCATTCGGCGACCTTGCCATGATCGCCCGAGAGCAGGACCTCGGGTATCTCATGGCCCTCCCATTCGGCAGGCCGGGTATATTGCGGGTGCTCCAGCAGTCCGTGGGTGAAGCTTTCTTCCTCCACCGACGCCGAGTTCCCGAGAACGCGGGGTATAAGCCGAACCGTTGCGTCGATCAAGACCTGTGCTGCGATCTCGCCGCCCGACAGGACGTAGTCCCCGATCGAGACCTCGATCACGTTTCGCGCGTCCAGCACGCGCTGGTCCACGCCCTCGAACCGGCCGCACAGCAGGGTGACGCCGTCGGCCTGGCTCAGCCGTTTCGCCAGCTTCTGGGTCAGCGGCACGCCACGGGGTGAAAGGTAGATCACCGGCCAGTTGCCGCCCGTACCCTGCGCGGCTGCGTCAAGCGCACGGCCCACCACGTCGGCGCGCAGCACCATGCCGGCGCCGCCGCCCGCGGGCGTGTCGTCAACGTTGCGGTGCTTGCCGGTTGCGAAGTCGCGCAGTTGCAGGGTTTCCAGCGACCAGAGCCCCTCGCTCAGGGCACGGCCCGTCAGCGACAGGCCCAGAACGCCCGGAAAAGCCTCGGGAAACAGGGTGATGACCCGCGCGGTCCAGGACCCGGCGCGGGCGTGCTGCTCGGCCATCAGGTCGCGCGGCTGCAATGTCGGGCGGACACGAAGCCGCCCATGGGAACGTGCCGGTCGATCAGTCATCCGGACGGTCGTCCTCGAACAGGCCCAGCGGCGGATCCGCCACCAGTCGCTTTGCCGCCAGATCGACGGTAGGTACGGCGGACAGGGTGAACGGCAGAAGAACCGGCTGAGACCTGTTGTGGACGCCCACCTCCAGAATGTCGCCCGCGCCGTGGTCGTGGACCGCGCGGACCTTGCCCAGGACATGCCCGCCGGTGTCCACCACCTCCAACCCGATCAGGTCGGCGTGGTAATACTCGTCGTCGGGCAGGGCGGGCAGCCGTTCGCGAGGCGCGTAAAGGCGCTGACCTTTCAGCGCCTCGGCCGCCTCGCGGGTCGGCACGCCGCCCAGCCGGGCGGCGAACCCGCCCTTCACCGGGCGGGTCAGGCGAATCGTCAGGCTGCGTCCGTCCTCGAGGCTGAGCGGACCGTAATCCGCGATCGCCTCGGGGTCGGCGCAGAACGACTTGATCCGCGCCTCGCCCTGCACGCCGAAGGCGCCGGCGATTGCGCCGACGCAGACCATGCCCTCAGGCCGCCTGGCCATGTCGTGCCCTCCGACGCGTCAAACCGCTCAGCTGGCGGCTTCTTCCGAAGCTTCCTCTGCCGGGGCTTCCTCGGCGGGGGCGGCAGCGGCTTCGGCGGCTGCTTCGGCGGCGGCAGCGGCCTTGGCGGCTTTCTCTTCGGCGCGCTCCTGGGCTTTCTTGCCCGGCTGCATCTTCTGCGGACTCATGCGCTCTTTCTTCTCCAGAACGCCGGCGGCTTCCAGCATGCGCGACACGCGCTCGCTGGTCTGCGCGCCCTGGCCCAGCCAATGCTTCACGCGGTCCAGGTCCATCTTGACGCGCTCTTCGCTGTCTTTCGGCAGCAGCGGGTTGTAGGTGCCCAGCTTCTCGATGAAGCGGCCGTCACGGGCCATCCGCGTGTCGGCGGCGACGATGCGGTAGAAGGGACGCTTTTTCGAGCCACCACGGGCCAGTCGGATCTTGATTGCCATTGTCGTATCTCCTCTGAATGGCGGGGTCGGGGTGCCTCAGGCGTCCCCGGTACGGATCTGTTCGTGATGACGGATGACTTCCGCGATCACGAAGTTCAGGAACTTGCGGGCAAAGGCCGGGTCCAGGTCGGCCTCCTGCGCAAGGGCTTCCAGCCGGGCGATCTGCCGCTCTTCGCGGGCGGGATCGGACGGCGGCAGTTCATGCTCGGCCTTCAGCCGGCCCACGTCCTGGGTCAGGCGGAACCGCTCGGCCAGGGTGTAGATCATCACCGCGTCCAGCCGGTCGATCGACTTGCGGTGTTCGGCCAGCAGGGCGGCGGCGTGCTTGGCGGCTTCGGTGGTCATCCAAGGTCCTCCGGCGAGGGGTGGCGATAGATCAGCACCGGCTCTTCGCCGAAATTGTGCTTGGCGTCGGGGTCGATCCGGGCACCGATCCGTTCGGCCAGGCGACGCGAGCGGCCGTTTTCCGGCGCGATATAGCTGACAGCGGTGCTCCAGCCCAATTCGTCATAGGCCCAGGACCGGGTCGCCTGCGCAGCCTCGGCCCCGATGCCCCGGCCCTCGGCGGCGGCCCACAGGGTCCAGCCGATTTCGTGCTCGGCCCAGCCCTCGGGGAACCACGGGCCGATCAGGCCCAGGCAGGTGTCGTCGCCCTTCATGGTCACGGCGAACATGCCATAGCCGCGCATGTCCCAATGGGCCAGCTCGGTGCAGAAACCGCGCCAGGCCTCGGCCCGCGTCTTTGGCCCGCCCATGTGGCGCGACCGTTCCGAGGTCATCAGCCCGATGAACCCCTCGACATCGCGAGGGGCGGGGCGGCGCAGCAACAGCCGCTCGGTTTCCAGGGTCGGCGTCACCATGGTCATTTCTTCTTTCCGAAGCCGGACAATGGCGGCAGGGCCGGCCCGCCCGTGCCCGCACCGGGAAATCCGGGCGGCAGGCCGCCCGCGTCACCGCCCGCGCCGGGCATGCCCTGCGGCATTCCGCCCGGCATTCCACCGGGAGGCATCATTCCGGGGGGCATCCCGCCCTTGCCGAACAGGGCGCCAAGGCCGCCGCGCATCATGCCCTTTTTGCCCATCTTGCCCATCTTCTTCATCATGTCGGCCATTTGCCGATGCATCTTCAGAAGCTTGTTCAGATCGCTGACGTCCTGGCCGGCGCCCTTGGCAATACGCTTCTTGCGGCTGGCCTGCAGCAGCTGGGGATTGGCGCGTTCCTTCTTGGTCATCGACTGGATCAGGGCCACCTGGCGGCGGATCACGCTGTCGTCGAAACCCGATTCCTCGATCTGCTTGGCCATCTTGCCCATGCCGGGCATCATGCCCATCAGGCCCTGCATGCCGCCCATCTTCTGCATTTGCTCAAGCTGCATCTTCAGGTCGTTCAGGTTGAACTGACCCTTCTGGAAGCGCTTCATCATCCGCTCGGCCTGTTCGGCCTCGATGGTCTCCTGCGCCTTCTCGACCAGGGCAACGATGTCGCCCATGCCCAGGATGCGCCCGGCGATCCGGTCGGCGTGGAATTCCTCCAGCGCGTCCATCTTCTCGCCCAGGCCGACGAACTTGATCGGCTTGCCGGTGACAGCGCGCATGGAAAGCGCCGCACCGCCGCGGCCGTCGCCGTCCATCCGGGTCAACACGACGCCCGAGATCCCGATGCGCCCGTCGAAGTTCTCGGCGGTGTGCACGGCGTCCTGGCCGGTCAGCCCGTCGACGACCAGCAGCGTTTCCCGCGGAGAGGTGGCGTCGCGCACCGCTTCGACCTCGGCCATCAGCTCGTCGTCGATCGACAGGCGGCCGGCGGTGTCCAGCATGTAGACGTCATAGCCGCCCAGGCTTGCCTGCTGCTTTGCCCGCTTGGCGATGGCCACGGCATCCTGCCCCGGCACGATCGGCAGCACGTCGACGCCGATTTGCGTGCCCAGCACGGCCAACTGCTCCATCGCGGCGGGGCGGCGGGTGTCGAGACTGGCCATCAGAACGCGCTTGCCGTCACGATCCTTCAGGCGCTTGGCCAGCTTGGCGGTCGTGGTGGTCTTGCCCGACCCCTGCAGGCCGACCATCAGGATCGGCGCGGGGATCTGGTCGATCTTCAGGTTGGCGGCCTCGGCATCGTCGCCCGCCAGCACCTGTATCAGCTCGTCATGGACGATCTTGACGACCTGCTGGCCCGGCGTCACCGACTTGGTGACAGCCTGACCGGCGGCCTTGTCCTGCACCGACTTCACGAAATCCCGCGCGACGGGCAGCGAGACATCAGCCTCGAGCAGCGCGACGCGCACCTCACGCAGGGCGGTCGAGACGTCCGCCTCGCTCAGCGCACCCTGCTTCGTCAGCTTGTCGAATACGCCTGACAGGCGTTCGGATAGGTTCTCAAACATCGGCGGGCTCCTTCAGGTCCGGCGCGGCCGGGCGACGGTTGGCAGGCACACGGAAGGCACCGGAAAGGGGCGCGTGTCCCCGTCCGCTATCGGTGCCGTCTGTCCGCTTCGCCTGCAACATGCACAATTCCGTTCGCCAAACCACGATCGCACCCGTGGGCGCAACGCGCTGACGGGTGTCGATCCTGACGTAAGTCCAGGACCGGAAGATGTCGACCTTCCGGAAACCGCTTTCGCCTACACGCTTGGATGGCCGCGGTCAAGACCGCGGCGGTCCGCTCAATCGGCAGCAGCGCCGTCGGGCAGTTCCATGCGGTTGGTCAGCGCCTGCAGCGAGTCGCGCATTTCGTCCAGCGCGTCGTTGTCCAGCCCGGTAGCGCAGGCGACCTGGTACTGCACGTCCGCCGCCGCCTTGCGCAACTCGACGCCCTTGTCCGTCAGCCTGACGTGGACCACGCGGCGGTCACGGGTGTCACGCTCGCGGCGTACCAGTCCTGCAACCTCAAGCCGGTCGATCAGGGGCGTGATGGCGTTCGGCGCAAGGTGAAGCCGGTCGGCGATATGCCGGGTGGTACCGTCGCCGTCCTGCCAGAGCGCCAGCATGACGATGTACTGCGGGTAGGTCAGATCGATTGCCGCCAGCAACGGTCGATAGGACCGAACCACTGCGTTCGTCGCGGCGTAAAGAGCAAAGCAAAGCTGATTGTCGAGTATGAGGGGACGCTGTTTCATGCGTGTACCTGTAATTTGCGCGTGAAGTATGTCCGAGGGAATGCTTTCTGGCAAGCCATCACGCGTCTCCCGGTGATCCCGCAGGACGTGTAAGCCACTCATTTATCGCAGACTCGGCGGTTCGGCGGTCGCCCGTGCCGAAGCTGTGCTCCAGCGGCAGTGGCCCGTCCGCGGTCGCCAGTGTCAGCCGCGTCAGCCGGGCCGAGTCCGTCCATTGCGCCTCCACCCTGGCGCCCTGCACGCTGTCCAGCGGCACCGCCCGAAGGCGCGTGTGCAACAGGCGGCGTTCCTCGTGCGCGGCGATCCCGTCGGGGCGCGAGAACACCGTCCGCGTGGCTGGGAAGTACCACCAGATGACGACCAGTATGGTTAGTCCGGCAAGACCCGGGATCACCCGGTCCCACGCCGTCGCGGCATCTGCCCCGGTCGCGGCGACCGCCATCATGGCCAGCCCCATGCCCGCCAGCACCCAGGCCAGCGGGCCGGAACCGTTGGCGACGACCAGCCGCGCGTAATCATCGTGCAATACCTTCATCCGGGCAGGGTGCTACGGGCGTGTGGCAGCAAAACGGCGCTTCATTCCGGCCCGCCGCTCTGGTAATCGCCCGGACATGCTGACCGTTGCCGCCCTGTACCGCTTTGCCCGTTTCGAGGATCCCGCCGCCCTGGCCGGACCGCTGCGCGAGACCTGCGCCGCCGCTGGCGTGCGCGGTACGCTGATCCTCGCGGCCGAGGGGATCAACGGCACCATCGCCGGCCCCGAGGACGGCATCGCTGCCGCCATCGCCCATATCCGCACGCTGCCGGGCTGCGCCGACCTGGCGCCGAAGTACAGCACCGCGACCGAGATGCCCTTTGGCCGCCTGAAGATCCGCCTGAAGCCCGAGATCGTGACCATGGGCACCCCCGGCATTGATCCGCGCCACAGCGTCGGAACCTACGTTCCGCCCAGTGACTGGAATGACCTGATTTCGGCCCCGGATGTCGCGGTGATCGACACCCGTAACGATTACGAGGTCGCGATCGGCAGTTTCGAAGGCGCGGTCGATCCCGAAACCCGCAGCTTCCGCGACTTTCCCGACTGGTGGCAGCAGAACGCCGACCGGTTCGCGGGCAAGCGCGTCGCGATGTTCTGCACCGGCGGCATCCGCTGCGAAAAGGCGACCAGCTTCCTTAAGGAACAGGGGGTGGATCAGGTGTACCACCTCGACGGGGGCATTCTGAAATATCTCGAAGAGGTGCCCGAGTCGGAAAGCCTGTGGCGCGGGGCCTGCTTCGTGTTCGACGACCGGGTCTCGGTCACGCACGGGCTTGCGGAAGGGCCGCACCAGATGTGCCACGGCTGCCGTCGCCCGCTGGAACCCGAGGATCTGCAGCGCCCCGAGTACGAGGTCGGCGTCAGCTGCCACCACTGCCTGCACGAACGGACCGACGCCGATCGCGCCCGCTTTCGCGAGCGTCAGCGGCAGATGGAACGGATGCAGCGGCGCACCGCCAACGGCTGAACCATTGCGTGAGCGGGTCTGGTGTCCGGCGCGCCGGGTACTAGATTCCCCTGCATGACAGCGGGGCCCGTAGCCCCCAAAAGGAAGACATCATGAAAACCTTGCTGACGGCTGCCCTGATCCTG
>JBFHFG010000154.1:0-6814 GCA_041583815.1 Halovulum sp. | reverse complement strand
GGTGCCGTAGACCGCGCCCAGCGTCCCGAACGCCCCGTTCGACACGCCCACCAGAACCACGCCGACCACCGCCAGCGGCGAGTTTCGCCAGAGCGCCGGTAGGTCAAGGCTGGCCGCGACCATCGGCTGCGGCGCGATCTGCCGGGTGACCGCCGTCGGCAGCAGCGACAGCGCGTAGAAGATCGCCGCCAGCACGAAGAAGGCATAACCGCTGGTGTCCCCGGTCATCAGCAGCATCTGGCCAGCCGTCGTCGCCGCAAGGTTCACCATCGTGTAGATGCCGAAGACGCCGCCGCGCGCCTCGCCCGGGGTGCGTTCGTTGATCCAGCTTTCGACGATCATCGCAGCACCTGCGAAGCAGAACCCCGCCAGTGCGCGCAGCACGATCCAGGCCCAGGCGTGGATGAATAGCAGCGACAGCAGGATCGAGATCGCCGCCAGCCCCGCCATGACCGAGAACGCCCGGATATGCCCGACCCGGCCCACCAGCCGGGGCACCGTCAGGCAGCCGCTGACATAGCCCAGCGCCCAGCCGGTCCCCAGCAGACCCAGCGAGAAGGACGAGAACCCTTCGGCCGTGCCCCGCAGCGGCAGGACCAAGCCATTGATCCCGCCCGCGAACATCAATGCCGCCGAGCCCAGCAGCAGCGCCCCGATCGTTGCGAACCGATTCTGCACCGCGGTGCCTCCCGTGCTGATTCCCGGCCCTTTTGCTACCGGGCCGCGAAGCGATCAAGGCCACCGGGTATGGGATCGGCGGGGACCCGCCCGAAGTCCGGGCAGGTCAGGCCGGATCTGGTCGTTCAGTCGGCCTCGAACTCGACCAGCAGGTCCTTGGCGTCGATCTGCGCCCCGGCGGGAACATGAACCGCCTTCACTACCGCGTCGCGGTCGGCATAAAGGCCGGTTTCCATCTTCATCGCCTCGATGGTCAGCAGCAGGTCGCCCTCGGCCACCGCCTGCCCGGCCGAGACCGAAACGCTGGCGACCACGCCCGGCATCGGCGCACCGATATGGGCCGCGTTCGCCGGATCGGCCTTGGCGCGCGCCACGTCGCCGCCCGAAACCTTGCGGTCCGACACGCGGATCGTGCGCGGCTGGCCGTTCAGTTCGAAGAATACACGGACCTGTCCTTCCTCGTTGGTCTCGCCCACCGCCTGCAGCCGGATTTCCAGAATCTTCCCCGGATCGATCTCGACCGATATCTCCTCGCCCGGCTCCATCCCGTAGAAGAAGACCGGCGTCGGCAGAGTCCGCACCGGGCCATAGATCGCGTGCCGCTGGCGGTAGTCGGTGAAGACCTTCGGGTACATCAGGTAGCCGCACAGATCCTCGTCATCGATCTCGCCGCCGTCCAGCTTGTCCGAAACCTCCTTGCGCGCGGCCTCCATATCCACCGGAGCCATCTTTGCGCCGGGGCGGCCCAGCTCGGGCTCTTCGCCGCGCAGGATCTTTTTCTGCAGAGCGGTCGGCCATCCGCCCGGAGGCTGGCCAAGGCTGCCGCGCATCATGTCGACGACCGAGTCGGGGAAGGACACGTCCCGCTCGGGGTCCTCGACCTCGGCGCGGGTCAGGCCCTGTGCGACCATCATCAGCGCCATGTCCCCGACGACCTTGGACGAGGGCGTTACCTTCACGATGTCGCCGAACATCTGGTTCACCTCGGAATACATCTTGGCGACCTCGTGCCAGCGCGTATCCAGCCCCATCGAGCGCGCTTGCGCCTTGAGGTTGGTGAACTGCCCGCCCGGCATCTCGTGCAGGTAGACCTCGGAGGCGGGGGCCATCAGCCCGCTTTCAAAGGCCGCGTACTTGCGGCGCACGGCTTCCCAATAGTCCGAGAATTCGCGGATCACCGCCGGGTCGATCCCGGTGTCGCGCGGCGTGTTGCGCAGCGCCTCGACGATCGAGCCAAGGCAGGGCTGCGAGGTGCCGCCCGACAGCGCGTCCATCGCAGCATCCACGGCATCCGCACCGGCCTCGGCAGCGGCCAGAACGGTCGCGCCCGCAATCCCCGAGGTGTCGTGCGTGTGGAAGTGAATGGGCAGCCCGACCTCTTCCTTCAGGGTGCGGATCAGCATCCCGGCCGAGGCGGGTTTCAGCAGCCCCGCCATGTCCTTCAGACCCAGCACATGAGCGCCGGCGTCCTTCAGCTGCTGCCCCATCTCGACATAGTACTTCAGGTCGTACTTCGCCCGGTCCGGGTCCAGAATGTCGCCGGTGTAGCAGATCGTGCCTTCGCAGATCTTGCCGGTCTCGAGCACGGCGTCCATCGCGACGCGCATGTTCTCGACCCAGTTCAGGCTGTCGAAGACGCGGAACACGTCGACGCCGCTTTCCGCGGCCTGATGAACGAAGCGCTGCACCACGTTGTCCGGGTAGTTGGTATATCCCACGCCGTTGGAGGCACGCAGCAGCATCTGGGTCAGGATGTTCGGCATACGCTTGCGCAGGTCGCGCAGCCGCTGCCAGGGGCATTCCTGCAGGAAGCGATAGGCCACGTCGAACGTCGCACCGCCCCAGCATTCCATCGAGAACAGCTGCGGCAGGTTGTGCGCATAGGCGTCCGCCACCTGCACCATGTCATAGCTGCGCATCCGCGTTGCCAGCAGGCTCTGGTGGCCGTCGCGCATGGTGGTATCGGTCAGCAGAACGCGGTCCTGCGCCAGCATCCAGTCGGCGACCGCCTGCGGCCCCTTCTCGTCCAGCAGCGTCTTTGTTCCCGGCGGCGGCGCATCCACGCGCAGTGCGGGGGGCTTGGCCTGTGTTTCGGCCGGGCGCGGATGGCCCTGCGTCTCCGGGTGCCCGTTCACGGTGATGTCCGCGATATAGGTCAGCACCTTCGAGGCCCGGTCGCGGCGCGGCGCGAACTCGAACAGCTCGGGCGTCGAATCGATGAACTTGGTGGTGTACTCGTTGTTCAGGAACACCGGGTGCTTCAGCAGGTTCTCGACGAAGGCGATGTTGGTGCTGACGCCGCGGATCCGGAACTCGCGCAGCGCACGGTCCATGCGGGCAATCGCCATTTCAGGCGTCGGCGCCCAGGCGGTGACCTTCTCCAGCAGCGAATCGTAATAGCGGGTGATGACCGCGCCCGAATAGGCGGTGCCACCGTCCAGACGGATACCCATGCCCGTTGCGCCACGATAGGCGGTAATCCGGCCGTAATCGGGTATGAAGTTGTTCTGCGGGTCCTCGGTGGTCACGCGGCACTGGATCGCGTGGCCGTTCAGCCGCACGCCGTCCTGGCTGTCGACGCCGGTCGCCTCAGCGATGGTCTTGCCCTCCGCCAGCAGGATCTGGGCGCGGACGATGTCGATACCGGTGACTTCCTCGGTCACGGTGTGCTCGACCTGGACGCGGGGGTTCACCTCGATGAAGTAGAACGCGCCGGTGTCCATATCCATCAGGAACTCGACGGTTCCCGCACAGCGATAGCCGACGTGGGCGCAGATCTTGCGGCCCAGGGCACACAATTCCTCGCGCTGTTCCTGGGTCAGGTAGGGCGCCGGCGCACGCTCGACGACCTTCTGGTTGCGCCGCTGGACCGAGCAGTCACGCTCCCACAGGTGGTACATCCCGCCGTACTGGTCACCCAGGATCTGCACCTCGACGTGCCGGGCGCGCAGGATCATCTTTTCCAGATAGCCCTCGCCGTTGCCAAAGGCGTTCTCGGCCTCGCGCCGCCCCTCCAGCACCTTGTCTTCCAGCTCGTCCGGGCTCATCACCGGGCGCATCCCACGGCCGCCCCCGCCCCAGCTGGCCTTGAGCATGAACGGGTAACCGACCTCGTCGGCCATCCGGCGCACCTCGTTCATGTCGTCGGGCAGCACCTCGGTCGCGGGGATGACCGGCACGCCGGCTTCCAGCGCTACGCGCCGCGCGCTGGCCTTGTCGCCAAGGGCGCGCATGGTTTCCGCCTTGGGACCGATGAATGTGATGCCCGCCTTGTCACAGGCATCGACCAGTTCCGGGTTCTCGGACAGCAGACCATAGCCCGGGTGAATCGCGTCCGCCCCGGACATCTTGGCGACGCGGATGATTTCGGGGATCGACAGGTACGCCGCGACCGGCCCCAGCCCTTCGCCGATGCGATAGGCCTCGTCCGCCTTGAAGCGGTGCAGCGACAGCTTGTCCTCCTCCGCAAAGACCGCGACCGTTCTCTTGCCCATCTCGTTCGCGGCGCGCATGACGCGAATGGCAATTTCGCCACGGTTTGCGATCAGAATCTTGCGGAAACTTGTCATCGGGGATGGCCTCTTGCGGGTTTTATTTCGCGGCAAGCTACCCTACCGCAGTGCAACATACAATCGAGTACAGGGCACGGATCGCCGGGCAAACGGGACCGGAAGCAGGGCAACCGGAGTTCAGTCCCAGATGACCGAATCCATCAGCGTCCGGCGGGCAGACTGCAGGTGCACGCGGAACGCCTCGCGGGCGGCGGGCACGTCCTCGCTCAGCAGCGCCTGAATGACAGCCATATGCTCGCGCGAGGCATCCAGGTTGCGCTGCTTCTCGTGGTCCTTCTTCCAACGATAATGGAAGTGGAAGATCAGCGAGATCAATTCGTAGAAATCATCGACGAACCGGTTTCCCAGATCGTCGATCAGCATCCGGTGGAACCGCTCGTCCAGACGCGGGAATTTCAGGTAGTCGGATTCGATATTGTCCGCCACAGACTGGTGGACGGCCAATAGCTCGCCCAGGTCGGCGCGGCGGGCTTCGTCCAGTCCGGCGACGAACCCGTCGAAAGCACGCATCTCGTACATCTCGCGCACGTCGAACAGGTCAGAGGCGAAGTCGCGGGTGAATCCGTGCAGAACCCAGTGCCGGTTCGGTTCCTTCCGGATCAGCCCGAAGCGCGAGAACCGGATCAGGTACTCCCGGATCGCCGAAGAGCTGACACCGAATTCGCGCGCCAGTTCGCTTTCGCGCAGGATCGCGCCGGGCTTCAGGTCACCGCCCAGGATGTATTCCATGAACTGGGTCTCGATCCGCTCGCTGGCGGACTTGGTTTCTTCCTCGGGGAAATAGTCGCCTTTCAGCGGTCGGCGCAGGATCAGCTTGCGCCGGCCATCCCAGTCGATGATGCCGCTGGTGCTCAGATGCTCCAGCACCGCGCGCACCGTGGTCCGGCTGCTATGCAGTATCTCGGCCAGTTCGGCCTCGGGGGGCAGCTGCGCCCCCTTTCCCAGGCCCGCGATATGGGCCAGGCAGCGGTTGTAGGCTTCTTTGTAGACGCTGTTGCTGCGTGACACGGCACGGCCCCCGTTTTTGGGCAAACAGTTATGCACCCCCAGACCGGGGGCGCAATCCGAAACGACGGAACCAGGCCCGGGCGCTCAGCTCTCGGTCAGGTCCACCATGATCTTCAGCGTCTCCGCGCGGTTCTCCTCCCACCAGGGCAAGGCGCTGTCCGCATCGCCCCAAAGGCATACGCGCGAAATCAGCCTGTCGCCGACGTCGGGATTGGCCTCTAGATAGGCGATCACGGTCTCGAAGTCGGCGCGCGTGGCATTGCGAGAGCCGTGGATATCCAGCTCCTTCACGTTGAAGATCGCCGTGTCGTAACTGACTTCCGACTTCGCATAGCCGACGTAGACAACCCGCCCGGCGGCCGCGACCAGGTCGATGGCAGCGCGGAAGGTCTGCGGCAGGCCGACGGCCTCGATCACCACGCCGGGACCATGGCCATCGGTCAGCGCGGCCAGCGCCTCGGCCTGGTCGGTGGTTTCGGGGTTGATGACCGTCTCGACGCCCAGCGCCGTCAGCGTATCGTGCTTTGCAGTGCTCGGCTCGACGGCGATAACGCGCGCACCGCGAGCCAGTGCGCCCAGCATGGCGCCGACGCCGATCATGCCGCCGCCAAGCACCGCGACAGTATCACCCTTGGCCACGCGCCCCCGTCCGACCGCGTGAAAGCCGACTGACAGCGGCTCGACCAGCGCCAGGTGATGCGCGGGCAGCGTGTCATTCAGGATCAGGCGGTCATGGCGGGCGACGATGCGTTCGGCCATGGCGCCGTCCTGCTGCACACCAAGGGTTTTGTTGAACTTGCAGGCGTTAACCCGGCCCGACAGGCAGGCGGCGCAACGTCCGCAGGTGGTATAAGGGATTACCGTCACCCGTTTGCCCGGCGCGAATTCCGCCGGAACACCCGGCCCGGCGCGCAGGATCACGCCGCCGATCTCGTGCCCCGGAATGCGCGGCAGCGCCGCCAGCGGGTTGGCCCCGCGAAAGGTGTTCAGGTCGCTGCCGCACAGTCCGACGTGGCGGACCTCGACCAGCACCTCTTCGGCACCCGGTTCGGGGGCGTCTATCTGGGCGAATTCGGTCTTGCCGACCGCGGTTATCCTCAGCGCTTTCATTATCACTTCCGATTGGGGGCCCGCCCCGGCACGGGACAGGCCGAACGCGTTTACATGAAGTCGCCGACGTTGTCGGCGGTGATCAGGATGCCGTCGATAGGGGTGAAGGCAGGAACCTCCTCACCCTTGATGATGCCGACCAGGTTGCGGACGCTTTCCTGCCCCATGCGGGTGTTGTCCTGCTTGATGTCGGCGCTCTGCTCACCCGCCTCGATCGAGCGCAGGTTTCCGGGGTTTCCGTCGAAGCCGACGATGACGACATCGTCCAGCTTGCCCAGTTCCTTGGCGGCAGATACGGCGGCCAGCGCCATCGGGTCCGACGCGGCAAAGATCGCGGTGATGTCAGGGTTCGACTGCAGGAAGTTCAGCGTCGTCTCGTAGCCGCAAGACTCCTTCCAGTCGCAAATCTGGAATTCGACGGTCAGCCCGGCAGCCTCGGCAGCCTG
>JBFHFG010000153.1:0-6825 GCA_041583815.1 Halovulum sp. | reverse complement strand
TGGCGGCGGTGCTGGCGCTGCCACCGGTTCTGGCGGTGGCATTGTCGGCCAACCGGCGCCGTGCGACAGGCCCGGTGGCCGAATGGTTCGTGGCCGAAATCCGCGCGCAGATCGGCGGCATCAGCCTGGCCTTGATGGCGCTGCTGCTGGCGCTGTCGGTCAACATCGGTGTCGGGGCGATGGTTTCCAGCTTCCGGGCGACCTTCCTTGACTGGCTGGATCAACGCCTTGCGGCCGAGCTTTATGTCCGAGGCGCGGACGAGGCCCAGGCCGATGACATGGCACGGTTTCTGAACGATCGCGCCGAGGTGCTGGCCCTGTTGCCCATCCGAAGCGTCGAACTGACCCGTGATGGTTATCCCTACTTCCTGCAAGGTATCCGCGACGACGAGATGTATCGCAGGGACTGGCCTCTGCTGGAGGCCGCCGACGCACCCTGGGACCGAGTTGCCGACGGGACCGGCGTTTTGATCAGCGAACAGTTCGCACGCGCGGCGGGCCTTTCGCTGGGCGACACGCTGACACCGGGCGGCGCCGGGCCGGACTGGTCGCCGCGCATTGTCGGCGTCTATCCCGACTACGGCAACCCGACGGGGCAGGCGATCATCTCGGACGATCAACTGGCCGCACGGTGGCGGGTGCCCGCCCCGTTGCGGTATGCGGTCCGGCTTGCCGAAGGGACGACGCCCCAGGTAATCTCGGCGCTGGAAGCGCGCTTCAATCTTGGCCCCGGGCAGGCGGTGGACCAGGCAGAGTTGAAGGCGATCTCCCGCCGGGTGTTCGAACGAACCTTTGCCGTCACGCTGGCGCTGAACGTCCTTACCTTTGCGGTTGCTGGACTGGCGCTGCTGATCAGCCTGTTGACCCTGGCCGGAATGCGCCTGCCCCAGCTTGCGCCGATGTGGGCGCTGGGCCTGACCCGCACGCACCTGGCGCGGCTGGAACTGGCTCGGGCGCTGATGCTGGCACTGCTGACGGCAGTCCTCGCCGTACCGCTGGGGGTACTGGTCGCCTGGATCCTGCTGGCTGTCGTGAACGTCGAAGCCTTCGGCTGGCGCATCCCGCTGCGGCACTATCCCTGGCAGTGGCTGCAACTTGGCGCGCTGGCACTATTGACGGCCGGCGCTGCTGCCGCCCTACCCGCGCGCCGCCTTGGTCGCACGCCGCCCGCCCTATTGCTGAGGATCTTTTCGGATGCGCGCTAGGTTCGCCATTACCCTTGCAGTGGCCCTTTTCGCCACCCCGGCCCTGCCGCAGGGGTATGCCGGGCTGGGGGCCGAGGCAGAGGGCTTTGCCGAGGTCTCGCCCGATTACCGGCTTTCGTTTCCGGCAGATCACCTGCCCCACCCCGATTTTCGGATAGAATGGTGGTACGTCACCGCCAACCTGGAAACCGCGGATGGCGCGCCCCTGGGACTGCAATGGACGTTGTTCCGGCAAGCCCTCCGCCCCGGTCAGTCGGACGAGGGCTGGGGCTCGCCACAGATCTGGATGGGACATGCCGCGGTCACGACGCCGGATGACCATCGCGTCGCCGAGACCTTCGCACGCGGCGGCATCGGCCAGGCGGGGGTCGCCCCGTCGCCGTTTACCGCCTGGATCGACGATTGGGGAATGTACGGTGCCGACGACACTCTGGACCAGGTTCAGCTGGCAGCGCGCGGGCAGGACTTCTCCTATGACCTTTCGCTGACGGCTCGGGGCCCACTGGTGCCACAGGGGCAGAACGGATACTCGGTCAAATCGGCAGCCGGGCAGGCGTCACATTACTACAGCCAGCCGTTCTACGAGGCTGAAGGAACGGTCACGCTCGGCGAGCAGTCGCTTGAGGTCCGCGGCCGCGCCTGGCTTGACCGCGAATGGTCCAGCCAGCCGCTGGACGAAGGACAGGTCGGGTGGGACTGGTTCTCGCTGCATCTACCGGGAGGCGAGAAGCTGATGGCGTTTCGCCTGCGCGAGGCGGATGGTTCGGCGTTCCTCTCCGGCACCTGGATCGCGGCGGATGGCACGCCCGACCCGTTGCCGGACGGCGCTGTCCGGGTCGAGCCATTGGGCACCCACCGAACGGCCGAACGCGAGATCCCGACGAACTGGCGTCTGCAGGTGCCGGCCCGCGGCTTGGACATCACTGTCGCCGCATTGAACCCCGACAGTCTCATGACCACCGCTTTCCCCTATTGGGAAGGTCCGGTAGACTTTATCGGCACCCATGACGGTGTGGGCTACCTGGAAATGACGGGGTACTGAGAGGGTGCGAATGCATACGGGACAAGACGCACCGCTGAACGTGCTGGGCGGTCCGCTGCAGGCTTGTTCAACGGATCCCGCAACCGGCTTCTGGCGCGATGGCTGCTGCAACACGGGGCCGCAGGATGTGGGCCGTCACACAGTATGTGCCGTGATGACCGATGCCTTCCTGTCTTTCTCGCGCAGTCACGGCAATGATCTGACACGCCCGCTGCCGGCCGCTGGTTTTCCCGGCCTGAAATCGGGGGACCGCTGGTGCCTCTGCGCAGCGCGCTGGGCCGAGGCGCTTCGGGCCGGGATGGCCCCGCCGGTTATCCTCGAAGCGACGCATGCCGCCACCTTGCGCGTGGTCACGCTGTCGGAATTGCGGCGCCACGCGGTGGCCTCCCGCGCCTGAAGCGCCCCGGTCCAGATCTGGACGCTTCAACGGTTGCCCCCCGGCACTGCCGTCAGCCGCGCGGCGCGGCGCGGGTGCCTAGCTGCGATCCAGGAAGGACGCTATGCGCGCCGCCGCCTCGGGACGTTCCCAGCACGCAGCCAGCGCTTCGATCGTCTCTTCTATCACCGTGTCGTCGATTACCGGGCCCAGACGCCTTGCAAGGCGCTTGGCATCCGCAACCGCTTCGGGAACCGCCGCCAGATAAGGCGCGACTTCGGCCGCGACGGCCTCGTCCAAGGTCTCGTACGGGACAACCCGTGCAGCCAGGCCAAGGGAGGGCAGTGCGTCGGCACCGAAGATCGCACCGTTCATGAACACGCGCCGCGCCGCGCCCTCGCCCATCCGGGCCAGGACATAGGGCGCGATCGTCGCGGGGATCAGTCCCAGCCGCGTCTCGGTAAACCCGAACTTCCCGACCTCTGCCGCGATCACGACGTCGCAGACCGCCATCAGCCCCAATCCCCCGCCCATTGCAGTGCCGTTGATCCGGCCGATCAGCGGTTTGGACAACGTGTTGAGATCCCGAAGCATGTGGGCCAGTGCGCGTGCCTCGGACAGGCGCGTCGGGCGGTCGGCGGCAAACTGTGCCCGCATCCATTCCAGGTCCGCACCTGCGCAAAAGGAACGTCCGGTCCCGGTAATCACCACCGCGCGTACGCTCGGGTCCCCATCCAGCGCCGCGGTCGCCTCGCGCAGCCCCGCGATCATCGCGGCAGACATTGCGTTGTGCCGATCGGGGCGGTTCAGCGTCAGTCGAGCAACGCCCTGTGCATCGACCTCAAGCAGGACCGGGTCCGTGCTCATGCCTCGCCTCCGTGTTTCAGCTTGCGGGCGAAGCTGCCCGCCTCGGCCAGAAGGCTTTCGTCCACGCCGGTCGCATGGCCCAACCGGTGCAGATGTGCGACCAGCGCCTCGGTTGCCAGGTTTCCGGGCGCGCCGGGTGCATAGGGGCACCCCCCCAGCCCGCCCAGCGCCGCATCGAACACGCGCAGGCCGCGCGAAAGCGCGACGTCGACATTGGCCAGCGCCTGTCCGTCGGTATCGTGGAAATGACCAGCCAGCCGTGCGGCCGGAACACAGTCGAGTACCGCGCGCAGCATCGCGTCAACACGGTCTGGCGTTCCGCGCCCCAGGGTTTCGCCCAGGCTGACCTCGGACGCGCCGAGGTCCAGAAGGCGCGCGGCCACGTCCGCGACCCCGCCAGGTGCCACATGGCCTTCGAAGGGACAATTCGTCACGCACGAGACATAGCCCCGGACCGGGATCCCATCGGCGGCAGCAGCCTGGAAAACCGGGGCGAACCGGGCGAAGCTTTCCTCGATCGAGCAGTTGATGTTGGCGCGCGAGAACCCCTCCGTCGCCGAGGCGAACACGGCCACCCGGTCTGCCCCGGCAGCACGGGCGCGGGCGTACCCTTTTTCGTTGGGCACCAGCACGGTGTACTCGACATCCGATTGGCGCGGGACACCGGCCATGACCTCGGCCGCGTCGGCCAGTTGCGGAACCGCGCGGGGCGAGACGAAACTGGTCGCCTCGATCCGGGTCAGGCCCGCGGCCACCGCGCGCTGGATCAGCGCGATCTTGTCCGCCGCCGCGATCGGACGAGCCTCGTTCTGAAGGCCGTCGCGGGGGCCTACCTCGCAAATGCGGACGGTGTCAGCCATCGGTCTCGCCCTCGCCTTCCGCGAAGGTAACAAGGGTTTCACCGCGGGCGACCTGCGCGCCCTCGGCGACCGCAACCCGTGCCACGGTGCCGGAACGTGGCGCGCGCATGGTGTGTTCCATCTTCATTGCTTCAAGCACCAGCAGCGCCTCGCCTTGGTCGACGGTCGCGCCCGCCTGCACCAGCACCCGTCGCACAAAGCCGGGCATGGGCGCGGTCACCGTGGCAATCGCTTGCGCCAACGCGACTGCAACTGCCGGGTCGGCCCGCGACACCGTGACTGGCTGCCCGTTGCGTATCACAGTTACCGCATCGCCGTGCCGGATTACCTGCGCGGACCGCCGCCTGTCGCCCGAGGCCCAGCGCCAGTCAGTATTGCGCGCATCGACGTCGCGCAGTTCCACGTCACCACCGGGCAACAATACTTCGAAGACGCCAGCCATCGGTTGCCGGATCCATGCGGTCAGCGGGTCGTCTTCCAGCGTCAGGCAAATTGGCTGGCGAAGGGGTGACCAAGGGTGAAACCCGTCCGCACCCTCGCGAGGCAGGTCGGCCAGCGCCATGGCCGCCAACGCCAATGTTTCGGCATCGGGGGCCGGCGCGGCGGTCAATTCGGCCCCGCGCCTGTCGATCAGTCCCGTGTCCATCCGCCCGTCCCGGAAATCCGCATCGTCCAGCAGCCTGACCAGAAACCCGAGGTTCGTTACCGATCCGACCACCTGCGCGCCGGCAAGACCACGCCGCAACGCGGCAAGCGCCGATGTGCGGTCGGGCCCGTGCGCGATCACCTTGGCGATCATCGGGTCATAATGCGGGCTGATCTCGTCGCCGGACCGAACGCCACTGTCCACGCGAACGCCGGGTGGGAAAGCGACAGTCGCCAACCGACCGGTCACGGGCAGGAACCCGTTCGCCGGGTCTTCGGCATAGACGCGCGCCTCGATAGCATGCCCGGTCGCGCGGATGTCGTCCTGCAGCGCGGACAACGCTTCTCCCGCCGCGACGCGCAATTGCCAGGCGACCAGGTCGATCCCGGTGACGGCCTCGGTGACGGGGTGTTCGACTTGCAGGCGGGTGTTCATCTCCATGAACCAGAACCCGTCGGGTCGCAGGTCCCCTGCTCCGTCGGCGATGAACTCGACCGTGCCAGCGCCGGAGTAACCTATCGCCTCCGCTGCACGCACGGCGGCGGCCCCCATGGCCTCACGCACGTCGGGTGTCATACCCGGTGCCGGAGCTTCCTCGATCACCTTCTGGTGCCGCCGCTGCATCGAACAGTCCCGTTCCCAAAGGTGGATGGCGCGGGTGCCATCCCCAAAGACCTGGATCTCGATATGTCGCGGCTTCTCGATGTACTTTTCGATCAGCACGGCGGGATTGCCGAACGCCTGTTCCGCTTCGCGCCGCGCGGACTGAAGTGCCTCGGCGAAGTCCCCGGCATGGTCGACCCGGCGCATACCCTTGCCGCCACCGCCGGCCACGGCCTTGATCAGAACAGGGTAACCGACCGCCTGCGCCTGGGCCGCAAGGTGATCCTCCTCCTGGTCGGCCCCGTGATAGCCGGGCACGACCGGCACCCCGGCCTCGGCCATCAAGGCTTTCGCACGGTCCTTCAGGCCCATCGCGCGGATCGCGCGGGCCGGCGGCCCAACAAATACCAGTCCGACCGCTTCGACCGCCTCGACGAAATCGGGGTTCTCGGACAGGAAGCCATATCCGGGGTGGATCGCCTGCGCGCCTGTCGCACGGGCGGCGTCAAGGATCGCCTGCCCGTCCAGGTAACTGCGGGATGCCTCGGCCGGGCCGATCCGGACAGCCTCGTCAGCCAGTTCCACATGCAGCGCGCCCGCGTCGGCATCGGAGTAGACGGCGATGCAGTGGATCCCCATGACGCGGGCGGTGCGGATGACGCGGCAGGCAATCTCTCCACGGTTGGCGATCAGAAGGCTGTCGAACATGCGTCCCTCACATCCGGAATACGCCGAAGCGCGTGGCCGAAATCGGTGCACCGTCACAGGCAGCCAACGACAGCGAGACGACGCGCCTCGTGTCGCGCGGGTCGATCACGCCGTCGTCCCAAAGCCGCGCCGAGGCATAGAGCGGATGCGACTGGCGCTCGAACTGGTCCAGGATCGGGCGCTTGAAGCCAGCCTCCTCCGCTTCGCTCCAGCTGCCTCCCCGTCGCTCGATCCCGTCACGCCGCACGGTGGCCAGCACATCCGCCGCCTGCGCACCCCCCATGACCGAGATCCGCGCGTTCGGCCAGGACCACAGGAAGCGCGGCTGATAGGCGCGGCCCGCCATGCCGTAGTTCCCCGCCCCGAAGGAACCGCCAATCAGCACGGTGATCTTCGGGACCGAAACTGTGGCGACAGCGGTGACCAGCTTCGCGCCCGCACGGGCGATGCCGCCGTGTTCCGCCTCGCGGCCCACCATGAACCCGGTGATGTTCTGCAGGAACAAAAGCGGCGTCCCG
>JBFHFG010000152.1:0-6844 GCA_041583815.1 Halovulum sp. | reverse complement strand
GAGGCGGGGCCGTCCATGACCTCGTTGGTCACCTCGTCGCCGCGATGGGCAGGCAGGCAATGCATGAACAGCGCATCGGGCTTGGCCTGCGCCATCAGCGCGGCATTTACCTGATAGGGCCGCAACTGGTTGTGGCGCCGTTCGCGCGCGCTTTGCGCATCGTGCATCGACACCCAGGTATCGGTGACGACCAGGTCCGCCCCCTCGACCGCCTTGGCCGGATCGCGCTCGATCTCGATGTTCCGGCCCTTCTCGCGCGCGAACTCCACCGCCTCACGGGGGGGATCTAGCGTCGAGGGGCCGGTGAACGTCAGGTCGAACCCGAATTGCCCGGCAGCGTGCAGGAAGCTGGCGCAGACATTGTTGCCGTCGCCCGCCCAGACCACCTTCCGCCCGGCGATGCTGCCGCGATGTTCCTCGTAGGTCAGCACGTCGGCCATGATCTGGCACGGGTGGCTCGAATCGGTCAGCCCGTTGATCACCGGCACGTCGGCGTAATCGGCCAGCTCGTGCAGCGTGGTTTCCTCGAAGGTGCGGATCATGATCAGGTCGACATAGCGCGACAGCACCCGGGCGGTGTCGGCGATCGTCTCGCCATGACCCAGCTGCATCTCGGCACCCGACAGTACCAGCGACTCGCCGCCCATCTGTCGGATGCCGACGTCGAAACTGACGCGGGTCCGGGTCGACGGCTTTTCGAAGATCAGCGCGACGACATGGCCTTCCAGCGGCTGCTCGGCATCGGGCGCGCCGCGGGTCAGACCGTCGCGGTTCGCCTTCATCCGGCGGGCCTGGTCGATGATGGCGCGCAGCTCTCCGGCATCGGTGGTGTGCAGGTCCAGGAAATGCCTCATGCGGTGGCCTCCTCGACCGCTTTCGCGGTCTTTTCCAGCCGTGCCAGACCCTCGTCCAGTTCAGCGTCGGTCAGATTCAGGGGCGGCAGGATCCGCACCACGTTCTCGCCCGCAGGCACGACCAACAGGTGCTGGGCGTACCCGGCCTGTACTACGTCACCGCAGGCAGGCTTGCAGACCAGGCCCAGCATCAGGCCCTCACCGCGCACCGCGGTGAACACATCCGGATGGCTGGCGACCAGCCCTTCCAGCCCCTGGCGCAGGCGGCCCGCAATGCGGCGCACGTTGTCCAGGAACCCGTCCTCCAGCATCACGGTCAGCACCTCGGCGCCCACGGCACAGCCCAGCGGGTTGCCGCCATAGGTCGAGCCATGCGTGCCCGCGGTCATGCCGCTGGCGGCATCCTCGGTCCCCAGGCAGGCACCCAAGGGAAAGCCGCCGCCGATACCCTTGGCCACGGCCATGATATCGGGCGTGACCCCGGCCCATTCATGCGCCCACAGCTTGCCGGTCCGGCCCATGCCGCACTGGATCTCGTCGAAGATCAGCAGGATCCCCTCGGCATCGCAAAGCGCGCGCATCTCCCGCAGCGTCTCGGTGCTGTGCACCTTGATCCCGCCCTCGCCCAGGATCGGCTCGACCGCCAGCGCCGCGGTGTTCGGGCCGATGGCGGCGCGCAGCGCGTCCATGTCCCCGAAGGGCACGTGGTCGAAGCCCGGCAGCAACGGTTCAAACCCCTTGGTGAGCTTCTCACCGCCGGCGGCCGCGATCATGCCCATGGTCCGGCCGTGGAACGAGCCCTGGATGGTGATCACCCGGTGCCGTTCCGGCTGCCCCTTGGCCGAGAAATGCTTGCGCGCCATCTTGACCGCGCACTCCATCGCCTCGGTGCCCGAGTTGGTGAAGAACACGGTGTCGGCGAAGCTGTTGTCGACCAGAAGGTTCGCCAGCTTTTCCTGGTTCGGAATGCGATAGAGGTTCGAGGTATGCCACAGTCGTCGCGCCTGCCCCTCCAAAGCTGCCACGAGCCGGGGGTTCGCATGGCCCAGGGCGGTCACGGCGATGCCGGCCCCCAGGTCCAGGAAGCGCTCTCCGGTCTCGGTCTTCAGCCAGGGGCCCTCGCCTTCCACGAAGGAAAGCGGTGCCCGTGCATAGGTTGGCAGGACGGGCGAAATCACGACGGTCTCCTCTTCTCGCCTTGCAAATGACAACGCCCCGGCCCGCTTCCGCGCGGCCGGGGCGTAAAGGGCGTGATGGCGCAAAGCCACGGGGCTGTCAATTCGCCGCATGGCAAGGGCACCGGAGCGTGTCGCGCCGCACCCGGTTTGCCGCGGTCGCCCAAGCCTGTAGGCGCGGCGCGAAAGCTGCGCTATTGATGTCGCGAACCATGTAGCATTCAAGACAGGAGCAGCCTGTGCGCTTCCTCATTCTCGCTTCCGCCTTGGCCGCGCTGGCCGCCGCACCGCTTGCCGCGCAGGACCAGGCCGCCGCGCAGGACGGCGACCAGCCCGCGCCGGGCGCAGAAACCGCAGCCCCCGCCCAGGACACCCCGGCCGAGCCGGCCTACAACGGCACCGCGTCAGGCACCGTCTCGGGTGCCGCGTTCAACGTACCCGTGGTCTGCACGGGCTTCCCCGCAGGCCCGGCGACGGCGAAAAGCGATCCGGACACCCCGGGCGAGGACGGCAATGGCGATGGCGTGATCGTCGACGTGACGGCGCAGGCCGACGGCCAGATCTCGATGACGTTGATGGCGGGCGGGATCTCGTTCGGGTTCGACGACGAGACCGCGACGCTGGACGGCAACCGGCTCGACTACAAGGTGACGATCAGCTTCGTCGGCGGTCAGGACGACACCATCCAGTACAGCGTGGTCTGCGACGGCTAGGCCCCTCCGGACCGGCGCTCAGGCCTTCAGGCGGTACCCGGTCCGGAACCACCACCACGCCAGCGTGCCCAGCCCGGCATTCACCAGCAGCAGCATCGCCAGCCCCACCCAGGGCGAGGTATCAGATGCACCCAGCACGCCGAAGCGGATACCGTCGATCATGTAGAAGAACGGGTTGACGTGGCTGATCACCTGCATCCAGCCGGGCAGGATGCTGATCGAATAGAACGTGCCCGACAGGAAGCTCAGCGGCATCACGATGAAATTCGTGATCGCGGCGATATGGTCGAACTTCTGCGCGATGATCGCCGCCAGCATCCCCAGCAGCGCCATGACACCCGCGCCACAGATCACGAACACCAGCGCCCAGACCGGATGCGCGATCCCCAGGCCGATCGCCGGGAACACCACGGCGGAAATCGCTACGGACACGATCAGCCCGCGCACGATGCCGCCGACCGCATAGCCGACGGTCAGTTCCGCCGCACTGAGCGGCGGCATCAGCGTGTCGACGATATTGCCCTGCACCTTCGACACCATGATCGACGACGAGGTGTTGGCGAAGGCATTCTGAATCACCTGCATCATCAGGATGCCCGGCGCGATGAAATGGGTAAACGCCTCGGCTCCTTCGGCCCCGGCACGCCGCGCGGCAAACGCCAGCGAGAAGACCGCCATGAAGATCCCGGCCGTCACCACCGGCGCGGCCAGCGTCTGTGTCCAGACCGTGGTGAACCGGGCGATCTCTCGGAGGATCAGGGTCCACAGGCCCAGCGTGTTCACGCGGCCGAAATGGCGCTCGGACATGGATCGGGTCGGCTGCGCGTCACTCATTCGGGGGCTCCTTCTCGGCGGGATCGGGCACCGTGCCTTGTAACGGCTGCCGCAGTGGTTACAATAGGGGCAACCGGGCCAGGCGGGTCGTACCCGCCTGGCCATTTGTTGTCGCACACCCCGCTGGCGGAGATGATCCATGTCATGGACCGATGAACGCGTCGAGACGCTGAAGAAGATGTGGGCCGAAGGCAAGTCGGCTTCGCAGATCGCCAAGGAACTCGGTGGCGTGACGCGCAACGCCGTGATCGGCAAGGTCCACCGCCTGGGCCTGTCGAATCGCGCGCCCGCCGCAAAGCCCGCCGAAGAGGCGCCCGCCGCCAAACCGGCCGAGGAACCGCGCCGTCCCGCGGCCGCTGCACGGCCCGAACCCGCCGCGCGCCCCGAGCCGGCCCCGGTCGAAACCCCGCGCCCTGCCCCGGCCCAGGCCGCGCCGGCTGCCAACGGGGCCGCGCCCGCCTCCAACGGTGCCGTGGCGCAACCGCCGGTGCCGCGGCGCCCGATCCCCGGCCAGCCGCTGCCGCCGCAGCCCAGCCAGTCCGAGATTTCCGAGGAAACGCGCGCCAACCTGGCCGCGCTGGAGAAACGCGCGCGCAAGCTGACGCTGCTGCAATTGACCGAACGGACCTGCAAATGGCCGATCGGCGACCCCGCGACCGAGGATTTCTGGTTCTGCGGCCACCCCACGCAGCCCGGCAAACCCTATTGCGAGACGCATGTTTCGGTTGCCCTGCAACCGATGAGCAGCCGGCGCGACCGCCGCTCGTCCCGCTGATCCACCACCCGGGGCCGGTTTCATCCCGGCCCCCGGCATCCTATCTGTCGGGGTGAAAGGGGGTTTCGATGAACCACCACCACGCCCAGGCCATTCCCTTCGACAACAGCTACGCGCGGCTCCCCGACCGGTTCTATGCCCGGCTGGCGCCCACGCCCGTGGCCGCTCCGGCACTGATCCGCGTGAACCACGCGCTCGCCCGGCAGCTCGGCCTCGACCCGGACATGCTCGAATCACCCGCTGGCGTCGCGATCCTCGCCGGCAATGAGGTGCCCGACGGGGCCGAGCCCCTGGCCCAGGCCTATGCCGGGCACCAGTTTGGCGGCTGGGTGCCGCAACTCGGCGACGGCCGCGCGATCCTGCTGGGCGAGGTGCTGGATCGCACCGGCGTGCGCCGCGACATCCAGCTCAAGGGCGCGGGGCGCACGCCGTTCAGCCGAATGGGCGACGGGCGGGCATGGGCAGGGCCGGTGCTGCGCGAGTACATCGTGTCCGAGGCGATGGCCGCCCTAGGCGTCCCCACCACCCGCGCGCTGGCCGCGGTCGCCACGGGCGAGCCAGTCCAGCGCGAGGCCACGATGCCCGGCGCGGTGCTGGCCCGCGTCGCGTCCAGCCACATCCGGGTGGGCACCTTCCAGTATTTCGCCGCCCGCCGCGACCTCGACGCACTGCGCGAACTCACCGGCCACGTGATCGCCCGGCACTACCCCGACCTTGCGCCGGGTGATGCGCTCGGCCTGCTGCACCGGGTAATCGCCGCGCAGGCGCATCTCGTGGCGCGCTGGATGGGCGTGGGTTTCATCCACGGCGTGATGAATACCGACAACATGTCGGTGGCAGGCGAAACCATCGACTACGGCCCCTGCGCCTTTCTCGACACCTATCACCCGGACACGGTGTTCAGCTCCATCGACCAGATGGGTCGCTATGCCTATCGCAACCAGCCAGCGGCGGCGCAGTGGAACCTGGCGCAACTCGCCTCGGCGCTGCTGCCGGTCATCGCCGACGACCCGCAGGACGCGGTCCCGGACGCGCAGGCCGCCGTCGACGGCTTCCAGTCCCTCTACCAGGATGCCTGGGCTGAGGTCTTCCGCGCCAAGCTGGGCCTTGCCGAACCAAACCAGGACGATCCCGCGCTGGTCAACGCCCTGCTTGACGCGATGGCCGCGACACAGGCCGATTTCACCCGGACCTTCCGGGCGCTCAGCGAAACCCCGGCGGACGCGCCGCTGCCCGATGAGATTGCCACTGACACCGCACCGCTTCAGGACTGGCGCGGGCACTGGTTGGCCCGGCTGGCGGACGAAGGCGCGGAGCTCGCGGATCGCCAGCGCGGCATGATCCGCGCCAACCCGGCAATAATCCCGCGCAATCACCGGATCGAGCAGGCAATCCAGGCCGGGCTCCAGAACGACCTCGGCCCGTTCCACGCATTGACCGAAACATTGGAAAGCCCGTTCGACGCCGCGCCAGACAGCCCGTATCGCCAGCCGCCGGCGGACGGGGAACAGGTCCTGCAAACATTCTGCGGCACCTGACCGCAATTCAGGAACCGGGCGCCGCCCCACAGGACCGGTGCCCGCCTTCCACTTTCCCGAAATATCCCCGCCGGAGGCACGCAACACCAGCCCGGCACACCGGGGCCGGACTGCACGAGAAACGGCGCCGCAAGAACCCTGCCGACGCAGTTAACCAAGTTTTAGGATTTTGTTTCCAAACTAAATCAATGACTTAATGGGGTTTTCACTGTGAAATCCCCCGTTTTCATCCTGATCCGCGCGCTCAGCCCGCCTTGCGCTGAACGGCGGCGCCGCCCTGGTAGGTCTCGTCCAGCGCATAGCCGCTGGCACGCACGGTGCGGATCGGATCAGCCTCGCCGCGCCGGTTCAGCGCCTTGCGAAGCCGTCCGACGTGCACGTCCACGGTGCGGATCTCGACATAGACATCGGTGCCCCAGACCCGGTCCAGCAACTGCTCGCGGCTGAACACCCGGCCAGGACGCTGCATCAGAACGTCCAGCAGGCGGAACTCGGTCGGCCCCAGGTGGATGTCGCGCCCGCCCCGGCGCACGCGGCAGGTCTCGCGGTCCAGGGTGATGTCGGCAAAGGTGGCGACATCACCGGCAATCGTCGGCCGGGTCCGGCGCAGCACGGCGCGGATGCGCGCCACCAGTTCCGACATCGAGAACGGCTTTGTCACGTAGTCGTCCGCGCCAAGCTCCAAACCGCGGATGCGGTCCTCCTCCTCGCCGCGGGCGGTCAGCATGATCACGGGGATGTCCCGGGTCTGGGTCTGCGCCCGGACCTGCCGGCAGATCTCGACGCCCGAGGTGTTCGGAAGCATCCAGTCCAGCAGGATCAGGTCCGGCTTTTCCTCGTCGACGGCGATCAGCGCCTCGTCACCATCCGAACAGACGGCCACGTCGAAGCCCTCCTTGCCGAGGTTGTAGCTCAGCAGATGGCTCAATGCCTCCTCGTCTTCGACGACCAGTAT